>NZ_JACJUP010000891.1:0-3014 GCF_014748295.1 Planktothrix sp. FACHB-1355
TCGAGAACTTTTAGCTGCCGTCAAAGAACTTGGCTTTGAAAGTGTCACTTTCGCTTATCCAAAAACTTCATCGGGTGCGACTACATCCCTCAGTTTTTCTGAGACTTCGCTACTAATTGACTACACCCCAGACGAGTTAATCGCCGCACTGGAAACTGTGAAATCGCTTAAAGGAGAATTTGGCATTCTCAATCCGGGTGAATCTTTAACAGAACTGGTGCGTTTTCTCAAACAAGAGAAGCAGATGTATCCCTGTTATGGTGGATACAAATATTTTTATTTGGATTACAATTTCGATGTGTACAGGTGCGATCGCTGGCCAACAAAGATGAGTTCGATTTTTGATTTCCGCGACCAACCTTTTATCCGCGATAACTGCACCCAATGTATGAGCCAATGCTATCGAGATTCTAGCGTTTTATTGCACACTTCGGTGTCGGTTGGCGATGCGATCGGACATTTGCGGGAAGGTAAGATTTTAAGTGCTGTACAAGATATAGCGAAACCGAGCAATTTCTCTTCCTTGAAAACTTTGATTGAGGATTGGGGTACGCTTAAGAAGCTGGCAAAAATTGAGAAATGAAATAATAGGCGATCGTTTCCTTCTAAAGCCATTGCATCCTGTTTGTGAGGAGGTAATGTTTTTAGAGGGTGCGAGCCCTTATTCAGCGCTACGCTGCTTGTCTGAGCGTTTCTCTAAGCACCTCATTCACTAACTGGTTAAGCGCTACTCCTTGCTGTTGAGCTTTTTGAGATAGAATTTGCATCAAATCCTCATCGATTTCAACTTCAAAATGTCGCCTTTTTAACTCTGTTTCCACAGTTACAGTCTCAAAGCTATTAACTGCCGAACAAATATTTCAAGCCCCCCAAGTTTGGGGGGCTATCCAAGCCTAATCAGTCAGTATTCCACCAGATTGAATTCGCAATCGTCGTCCGCGCCAATATACGCTTTGTCCGAAAGCACCACCTACCCAAATAACAAAATTCATCAAATCGCGAATAGGTAGCGCCCAAAGCCACCACAAAAGTTGCGGACGACCCATACTATAAATAGCTGTTAGCGCTTGCACAAATCTGAACGCAAACGTGACAATACTTACAATTATTGCCCAACTTTGAAAACCCGATAGCAACAGTAAAGCAATACAGTAAATTGTGCCGTAAGATAATCCCATACCGTAATAGTCAGGGCCACGGTTGATCCGAATTGTTCTCGCCCAACGCAATTCCCGCAGAAAAACTTGCTTGACTGTTTCGCGCCCGCAATCATTATCGAGGATATATTTGGAGAGTTCGACTCGATAGCCTACTTCGGTTGCCATTTTACCGATATGATAATCCGAACCGATGCGATTGACTACTTTTTGTAAGCCGCCGAATTTTTCTAGAACAGATTTGCGGGTGGCAATAGTTGGGCCAAGAGAAAATTTTAAACCACCATCCAAACTTCGCGCTACTAACACGCTGGGGATGAAGTCGGTACACCTCCCCAAAGAGGCCAAAGCTGCACCGAGAAATTTGGGAGCGCGATCGCAATATCCGCAAGTTACCACGCCGATCGCCGGATCTGCAAGCGGGGAAGTCACATGGCGGAGATAATCTGGGGTAACGCGAATATCGCTATCGGCAAAAATGACGATTTCGTTGTTTGCTTTTTCCAGTAAGTGCCACAAATTGCTGATTTGATGATTAATTCCACGCGCTTCTAAGCCGTAAAATAGTTTAGCGCGATCGGGAAATTTTGCTACCACTTCTTTTAATACTGGTATCGCCGGATCTGACGGACTCATCACACCGAACAGCACTTCGTATTCTTCGTAATCTTGGGTGCAAAAAGATGTCCAGTTTTCTGTTGCGCCTTCATCTACTCCGCAAACTGGAATTAAAATTGATACTGCTGGGAGATCGGCAGCAGTTTCTCCCTTACCATCATAGAAAAAGCGAATGGTGCAGAAAGCGCAAACCGCGTAAAAAATCAGCGATATCGCGATAAGAAACAAGAAAATTAGTTCTACAGCAATAATCATTTATAAGAATCTCAGAGTGTAAATTTTTACTTGGTAATTCCACATGAAAAATTTCAAATTTCAAATTCTAGATTTAGATTTGAAATTTGAAATCTTCAATCAGGATAATAAACCGGGTTTCTTTCGCTTAAAGCAACGAATATCGACTTTTACAGCCAAAGAAACCCGGTTTCTGGGATTAACTAACCATTCCGAATACACTGCCGATCGCACGCACCACATTACTCGGCTGCATCGCATCCGTTGCTGCTGTCGGTTCGTAGCCGCAATGTACCATACAATCCGCACATTTGGGATTGCCGCTATGGCGACCGTAGTTATTCCAGTCTGTATTTTCCAGCAATTCTTGGAAGCTGGAATAATGACCTTCATTGAGAAGATAGCAGGGTTTTTGCCATCCTAAAACGCTGTAGCTGGGACTTCCCCAAGGGGTACAATCGTAATCTTTTTCGCCGATGAGAAAATCCAAAAACAGGGGGTTGTGGTTGAAGTTCCAATTTTTCTTTCCGGCTTTGTAAGGCGCTAAAATTTCTCGGAATAAGGCTTTTGTCTGTTCTCGTTTGAGAAAATGTTCTCGATCGGGTGCCCATTCATAACTGTAGCCGGGAGAAATCATCATCCCATCAATATCTAATGTGGCGAGAAAATCAAAGAAATCTTGCATTTCTTTGGGGTCTGTGCCGTCAAACACGGTAGTATTGGTGGTGACGCGAAATCCTTTGGCTTTGGCGGCGCGAATCGCTTTCACGGCAGTATCGAAAACCCCTTTGCGATCGACACATTTGTCGTGCAGTTCTCGCAATCCATCCAGGTGTACGCTGAATGTGAGATAAGGCGAAGGTTCAAATTTATCCAGGCTTTTTTCTAGCAACAAGCCATTCGTACACAGATAAACAAACTTTTTCCGCTCTACCAAACCCTTGACAATTTCATCAATTTGTGGATGAAGCAGCGGTTCTCCCCCAGGAATGGAGACGATCGGTG
>NZ_JACJUP010000892.1:0-3064 GCF_014748295.1 Planktothrix sp. FACHB-1355
CGGCATTTACTACAGAAGGTTTGGCTTCTTGAGCAGTATCGCTGACTGCATTGCCGACATCTCGAACAGAAGATTCGATTTTCTCAGCGCTACCTCTAACCGCATTGACTACAGAAGGTTTGACTTCTTCAGCTGTATCTCTGACCGCGTTTCCTACACCTTGAACAGAAGTTTTAATTCCCTCAGCGCTACCCTTAACTGCTTCTACTACAGAAGGTTTAACTTGTTCAACAGCAACCTTTACGGACTGCGCTACATCTTTTACAGAAGGCTTAACATCCTCAACTGCTTCGTTAAGAGTTTGGGCGGCATTTACTACAGAAGGTTTGGCTTCTTCAACTGTACTTCTTACCGACTCTGCCATACCTACTACAGAAGGTTTGGCTTCTTCAACTGTACTTCTTACCGACTCGGCTAAACCTATTACAGAAGGTTTGGCTTCTTCAACTGTACTCCTTACCGACTCGGCTATACCTACTACAGAAGGCTTGACTTCTTCAAGCGTACCCTTTGCTGCATCGCCCACATCTTCTACAGTGCGGTTAACTCCTTCAGCAACGCCTTTGACGGCATCTACTACACCTTCTACAGTTTGACTGACACTTTCACCTGCATCGTTACCGGTGAGACCGCCCGCTACAGCGCCCGCTACAGCACCAATCATTGCACCAGTGCGACCGCCGATTAAACTACCAATTGCGGCTCCAGCTACCCCACCAGCAGCAGCGCCAATGCGCGTAGCAACTGGATGAATGGCAGATCGATCGCTCATTTCTTGACTGTTTTCGCGATCGTTCTCACTCTTGACAATCTTTTCTTCTGTTGAAGAAGCATCAGATTGACTCATATTATATTGGACATTCTCGTCATGCTGAGAAAATGTCTGTTCGTTCTGATTCATCACTATTATTTCCTCCCTAAATTTTTTTGTCAGTTCAGCAAGCGAATATCTAAACTGCCTTCCAAATTATTGACTACTGAATCTTTCTAGCTAATAACTTTCAGATTTTGAGTAGCATAACCCGCTCGGCTGCGGTTTTTTCACCAACAATAAACATAACAACTACACGCGCTCCTCAACACCGCTCCACCGAAAGATATCGCTAAATATCTTGTCAGTCTGTGGTTGTAAGCTTTTGGTTGATAGGAGTAATTACGCATTTAAAATCAGGATCTAATGTGGATCTCACGAGCGCAATTAAATCTCACCAAAGATGAACAAAATTATGGCAAACCCGTCTATGGGTTGATGAAAAAAACTAAATATTCTTAACCAAACAGAGGCATTAATCTTTGTGTTATAATTTATTAATGACATCCTAATGATGCTGTGTAGTGCAAAAATATTCCTTCTGAGCGTTACGTTAATAACTCTGAAAAAGTTGCGAATTTTGAAGTAAGCTGGAAGCATAAGGCGCGATATACCTGTGGAAACCAAATTATCGGTAATACTATGTATTTTTTTATACTGGTATTTTTTTGAAATTCAGGACTGCCATCGGCGATCGTCAAATGAACGATCTATAATCATGGTCGAGAGATCTGTTTATTAAGTCTTCTGTAGCTTAAAGGGCAAGGGTAAGCGTGCAATTAAGATTCCAGCCCGATCCGGTAATTAATGTTACGGCTAACACAATAGATTTTTCTACCGGAAGACAGATGCTATTTATCTATATCAAAACTATATTTGGATTTTAACAAAAGTATTAAGGCTAGTCTTGTCAATTTAACTAAAACAAATTGTTTTTGAGAGTCATGATGTGAAAGTACTTAGATCGCAAAATATATTGGATTGCAAAGGGTATAGGTATTCTTCTGGCCGCATAGTATTTGGCAAGAGTTTCTATTATAATTTAATTCGGCGCAGTAGAGCAGTTATTTGCTGAGAGGTTAATACAGATGGAGAGCGAAAAACGCTACTGCGCTGCGATCGAACAAACTTCCGGAGGTATTTATTTTGTTGATGTTGATAGCAAAGGTATTCTGGAAGCAAATACGGCGATTTGTAATTTGCTCGGTTACACCCAAGAGGAATTTTTGGCTCTGACACTTTACGATATCCTTGCTGTTGACCGAGAAATTATTAACTCTGATATCCACCTGCTTTTAGCGGAAAAACAATTCTTATTAATTAGCGATGGCTGGAACCGTCGTAAGGATGGTTCCTTAGTTAATGTTGAGGTAAGCCTTAATCTAATTTCCTGCGGCGGCAGGAAAGTTATCTGTGTTGTAGGGCGGGACATCACCGAACGCAAACAGGCAGAAGAGTTGCTTCGTAAAAGCGAGGCGGCAAATCGCGCTCTCCTGAATGCTATACCCGATTTGATGATTAGAATTACTGGAGATGGCACTTACCTTGATGCGATCCCGGCGAAAAATTTCAAGACTTGGACGACTCACGGCGATATGGTGGGTAAAAATATATACGATGTGTTGCCACCAGAAATAGCTCGGCAACGGATGTATTACATCACGCAAGCACTTTCTACTGGCGAAATGCAAATATATGAGTTTGAGCTAACTTGCGAAGATGGTAAAGTTTCTTATCAAGAAGCTCGTATCGTTGTGAGCGGAGAAAATGAAGTTTTGGTAATTGTGCGCGAAATCAGCGATCGCAAGCAAGCGGAAGCAACGATCCAATATCACGCTTTTCACGACATTTTGACCGGCTTGCCTAACCGCACAATGTTCGATCGGCACCTATCAACAGCCCTAGCAAATGCCCATAATAGCAAAACTATGCTGGCTGTGATGTTTCTGGATATGGATCGGTTTAAGACGATCAACGATACTCTAGGTCATGCTGTAGGCGATCGATTGTTGCAAGGCTTTGCCGAGAGAGTGAAAGCCTGTTTGCGGGAAAGCGATATCGTTGCGCGTTGGGGAGGCGACGAGTTCACCGTACTGGTGCCCCAAATTACCAGCCCAGAAGATGCCGCAAAGGTGGGGCAACGAATACTCGAAGCTCTGAAGCCAGCCTTTTACCTGCAAGGACACGCTACCGGGGAGGAAACCCCACCCCTACATATCACCAGTAGCATTGGCATTGCGCTCTATCCCCACG
>NZ_JACJUP010000893.1:0-3059 GCF_014748295.1 Planktothrix sp. FACHB-1355
ATCGATTTACCGACAGAATTCGCAGTTTCTACGCCAACTTTACCCAAGGCGAAAACGCAAACTCTGCGAGATATCTTAGCAAAAGCAGAACCTGTTGAAGAAGTAGAACAAAAATTAATTAATATCCTGCTGGTGGGTAGAACTGGCGCGGGAAAAAGCAGCTTGATTAATACTTTGTTCCAAGCCGATAAAGCAGCAGTTGATGTTTTGCCGAGTACCGATCGCATTCAAAATTATCACTGGCAAACTGAAAGTGGAGAAATTCTTACGCTTTGGGATACTCCCGGCTACGAACAAGTTAAACGGGAGGATTTGCGGGAAGAAGTGTTAGAATATGCCAATAATGCGGATTTGTTGCTATTAGTTACGCCTGCACTCGATCCGGCTTTGCAAATGGATGTGGACTTTCTCAAAGATGTGAAAGGAGAAGTCGAAAATTTGCCTGCAATCGCAATTGTAACGCAAGTCGATCGCCTGCGTCCGATCCGGGAGTGGCAACCGCCTTATGATTGGGAATGGGGCGATCGAGCAAAAGAAATTGCGATTCGAGAAGCGACGCAATATCGGGAAAAGCAATTAGCTGAATACTGCGATTTCGTGTTGCCGATCGTGACTGCGGATAGCAAAACAAATCGGGTGGCTTGGGGTGCGGATGCTTTATCTTTGGCATTAGTCGAATCTATTTCTCCCGTCAAACAAATGCGTCTGGCGCGGTTTTTGCGGAACTTGGAAGCACGCACCGTTGCGGCAGCAAAAATTATCGATCGCTACACTTTCCAGATGACAACAACCCAAGGTGTAACTTCGCTGCTTAAAAGTCCGGTTCTCCAGTTCATTTCTACCCTATCAACCGGTTCTCCTACTCTGGCATATGTGCTGGCAGAACAAATTCCAGTGGAACAGTTACCTGTGGTGATTGGTAAGCTACAAATGGCCTACGATCTGTTTTCGTTGTTGGCTACGGGCGATGGGAACAAGCTAAAATTTGACTTGCTATCTTTATGGCCGTTGCTGTTAGAAAAATTTAGCCCTCCCGAACGTGATGCTAGGGCATTCGGTCATGCCCTAGTGGAGTTTTGGACGCAAAATCTGACGCTCGAACAACTGCGGGAAAGGTATGAGTACTATGGCAAAGCTAATTAACAATATGCTTGACAAAGCGTTTTCCGGTGAGGATGTAGACGATCATTTCGCCTTTACCTTTGATCGGAATTGTTCCTCGTTCCTCAAACTCAAATTCGTCTTTTAAACGTTCGTAGATGGCGGCGGTTACTTGAATCATTCCGGGAAGTCCATTCGATTCCATGCGGGAGGCAATATTGACGGTATCGCCCCAAAGATCGTAGATAAATTTGCTCATCCCAATTACTCCGGCGACTACGGGGCCAATATTGATGCCGATTCGCAGTTGAAACTTGTCTGTGCGATTGGCGTTAAATCTGGCGATCGCAGCTTGCATATCCAGCGCCATGAGGGCGATCGCGCTAGCTGAATCTTCGCGGGGTATGGGTACGCCACCAACTACCATGTAGGCATCGCCGATCGTTTTGATCTTCTCCAAGCCGTGTTTTTTTGCTAATAAGTCAAACTCAGAAAAAATTTCATTTAACAATTCTACTAACTCTGTAGGATTTTTTTCTGTAGATAATTTTGTAAATCCTACCATATCGGCAAATAGTACGCTGACTTCTTCAAAGCGATCGGCGATCGGATTTTCACCGGCTTTGAGGCGATGGGCGATCGGTTGAGGCAAAATACTCAGTAGCAGTTGTTCTGTCTGTGCTTGTTGAAACTTTAAGGCTTCTTGTACTTGCTTGCGTTCGGTAATATCGGAAACGATGCCTTCGTAGTATTGCAGCTTACCCGAACTATTTCGCACCGCACGAGCAGTTTCAGAAATCCAAATAATCTTGCCTTCTTTGCGATATACCATTGATTCAAAACCGGAGACGGCATTATGTGCTTCCATCGCGACGATAAATTCTTGGCGACGCTTGGGGTCAACATATATCTGTCGGGAAATGTTTTGTATGCTTTGCATCAATTCTAGTGGGGAAGAATAGCCATAAATTCTTGCCAGTGCGGGATTAGCACTCAAGTAGCGCCCTTCTGGTGTAGTTTGATAGATGCCGTCGATCGCATTTTCTACGATACTGTGATAGCGTTCTTGTGCTATTCGCAAAGCTTCTTCTGCCAGCTTGCGATCGCTAATATCTCGCGCCACCAAAATAACTGTATCATCGTTCAACGGAGAAATCATTACTGCTAACCAAACTCCTTTTTCATAGATGTTTAAACTGTAATCAAAATTGATAGTCTGTCTGGTCTCTAATGTTTGTTCAATTATACTTAACCAACTTGGGTGATTTTCTGCGTGAAAAATTTCTTCGATTATGTAGCTGACTAAATCGGTGTCATCTTGATAGAATGTAATGCTATTTGTCGGTAAAATATCGATGTTGCCGAGCTGACCTTCTTGAATATTAATGGTCATCACAATATCGGTCATCGCTTCAAATACCGCTCGCATTTTGTGTTCGGAAGCGAGTAACTTTTCTTCCAGAAGTTGACGGGAGTTAATTTCAGATTGAAGTTGTAGGTTTTGCTGGTGAAGTATCTCGGCTTGTTGCTGAAGTTTATTTTGCAAAGAGCGTTGGCTAATTTGATTAGCTACTCGTGCCAATATCTCTTCGACTTGAAAGGGTTTGCTAATGTAATCCGCGCCTCCAACTTGAAATGCTTTGGCTTTATCTAAGCCTTCATTGAGCGCACTGATGAAAATAACTGGAATTCCGCTGGTTTCTGGGTCAGCTTTGAGTTTTTCGCAAACCTGGTAGCCATCGAGTGAAGGCATGAGAATATCGAGCAAAATTAAATCCGGTAATATACTTTTAGCGACCTGAAGAGCTAAATGTCCATTGTTGACTGGGCGGACTTTATAACCATTTTTTCTCAAAATATTAACTAATAGACGCAAGTTGACTGGTGTATCGTCTACTACTAATATTTCTGGATTTAAATTTTCGTCGCTCGCGACACTCATTGGCGTACTCTAATAA
>NZ_JACJUP010000894.1:0-3005 GCF_014748295.1 Planktothrix sp. FACHB-1355
ACAAGTGCCGTTTTCCATAATCAGTATTTCCCCCTCTCGGCTCACATCGAAATCCCAAAACTGACCCTCCACATTTCCAGGCAAAAAACCATCAATCATTAAATTAAATGGTTGATTTTGGATATCTTTCTCTTTTCCTTTCGGTATTTTGTTGCGGCAAATCCGGACGATTAACTTTCCGTCCGTTTCGTCTTGCTTAATAATTTGACCGCGAATGGAAAAATAATTATTACCTTGCCTAACTTCTTCGATAGTCTGGTCTTTTTTCGGCTGTCTAATATCCCGCAGTTCTAGCCAAAGTGCAGGCAGAGGTTGATTTTTTACAGCTTCTAACGCTTCATCCTTCGGTAGAAAAACTTTACTTTTCTCAAACCAGAGAGCAACCTCAGTGTGGGGATAAGCTGACCAAACTAAGTCGCCTCGAATCAGATCTGGAGATATTTTTGCGAATAATCCAGCCCTACCTACCAATCTAGCTGGAATCGACAGCCCATCATCCGTCAACAAAACACCTTTGGTCACTTTTTTTAAAGTGGGAATAAAACGTCCGTGTACTTGACCGACTGCCCGATACATCAACGGAAATAGAGGTGCCACGAATACAGGATTTGTCATTTTAAATACTCTCCAGTTTTTCCTTTTGTGCCATTCTGTTTGGCAATCCTACTTTAAGAATTATACGCAACAAAGTTTTTTGAACGTACAGGACTTACGCAGGACAGGCGTCAAAACCAAGTTTCTTTGCGTCAGTCCTAACGTGAATTGCCTCAATACAGCTATTTTGGTGAGAAACCCAGTTTCTTGGGCATTCTACACAACTCTTGCTACTACTATTTGTTAATTTAGCCTTCCCGATCGACTACCATGTCATTATCTGCACGCATCTGCACAGATTCACATCCATGACTCTAACCGATCGAATTCTTTCCCAGCTACCAGGCGATGTCCTGGGAGGACTGCGTAAAGCCGACAACCTCTGGCAATCACTCAAAGAAGACTCCATACCGATACCGACGGTGGTAAAAGAAAGTCAGCAACCTTTGGTCGGGGTGGACTGGGATGTTATAGTTTGCGGCGGTACTTTAGGTATTTTAATCGCTACTGCGATCGCCAGGATGGGTTGGCGAGTAGCTTTAATAGAGCGTGGCATTTTGCGGGGCAGAGATCAAGAGTGGAATATCTCCCGCCAAGAGTTAGCAACATTTTTAGAATTGAATCTGCTTTCTGAGTCGGAACTGCAACAGGCGATCGCTACCGAGTATAACCCAGCTCGCATCAGCTTTCTCGGCGGTAAGGAACATTGGGTAAAAGATGTACTCAATATTGGCATTGACCCAGTTTTTTTGCTGGATACCCTCAAGTCAAAATTCCTGCAATTTGGCGGTCAACTATTGGAAAACACTCCTTTCCAAGGCGCAGTTGTTCATCCAGATGGCGTCACTGTCAATATAGGATCGCCGATTTTGGATTTGGGATTTGAGTCAAACAATCCCACATCTCTGAAGACACGGTTGTTAATTGACGCGATGGGGCATTTTTCACCCATTGTCCAACAAGCACGACAAGGAAAAAAGCCAGATGGTGTCTGTTTGGTAGTGGGAACTTGCGCTCAAGGATTTCCGGAAAACGACACGGGCGATTTGTTGGTTTCATTTACACCCATACAAAATCAATGTCAGTATTTTTGGGAAGCATTCCCAGCCAGAGATGGGAGGACAACTTATTTATTTTCTTATATGGATGCTGATCGGAAACGATCGAGTTTGGCAGATCTTTTTGAAGACTACCTGCGCCTGTTACCTCAATACCAAAATGTACAACTGGAACAGCTGCAATTTCAAAGGGCTCTATTTGGTTTTTTTCCCAGCTATCGGCAAAGTCCTCTGAAAATGCCTTGGCACCGCATTCTGCCAGTGGGTGACTCCAGTGGCGCTCAATCTCCTCTAAGTTTCGGCGGATTTGGCGCGATGGTGCGTCACCTCAAGCGTCTGGTGAGTGGAATTGATGAAGCGTTACGAAGTGACGAATTGAGTAAGAATGCTCTGGCGCTTTTGCAACCTTATCAGCCAAACTTAGCCGTAACTTGGTTATTTCAACGTGCCATGAGTGTCGCGATCGATCGCCAAGTAGACCCCGATCGAATTAATCAACTTCTTGCCGCTGTATTTCTGGAAATGGAACAGCTAGGAGATGCCGTCCTCAAACCTTTTCTCCAGGATGTCGTGCAGTTTCCCGCTTTGTCCCAAACACTTTGGCAAACCCAAATTTCACATCCGGCATTAGTTGTCAAGATAATTCCGCAAGTGGGATTGATAGCCCTTTTAGATTGGTTAGTTCATTACTTCAATTTGGGAGCTTATTCTGCTTTATATCAATTAGGAAAAGCCATCGAACCTTGGGTAAAAAATTTACCCCCAGTCCCACAATACTATTGCCATAGATGGATTGATGCCTGGAAATACGGATCTGGTGGCGATTACTCGAATTAGCAGTATCTCAAAAGACTTATAAAACGCTTGTGAGGATAACATGATTCAAGGGCAATCTCCAAAAATTAAATACTTTGCCGTATTGACGAACTTGTTGCGCGATCGTCAAGAATTTCTAGACGAAATCCGTCAAGGTGTAAGGCTGCCAAGTAAAATATTATCTCTGCTGGTTTGCAGTTCGATATTTCTTGCTATCTATGGCGGAATTATCGGTATTTACCATAGCTGGATGCAAGCTCTTTCCTCTGCTGTAAAGCTCCCAGCACTTTACTTAATAACCCTATTAATTTGCCTGCCAGCATTGTACTTCTCCAATATCATTTTTGGTTCCAAGCGCACTTTTGCTCAGTATTTTGCCTTGGTGCTGACAGCGGTGGCAGTAACTAGCGCTCTTTTATTCAGTTTTGCGCCTATATCGCTGTTTTTCTTAATCAGCACCAATAACTACCAATTTTTAATATTGTTGAATGTCGTGATATTTTCTGTGACTGGATTCATCGGAGTTTCTTCTCTGCA
>NZ_JACJUP010000895.1:0-3051 GCF_014748295.1 Planktothrix sp. FACHB-1355
TTATTTCTCAAGTATCTGCATCATCGCAAGTAACAAGCGAAATCACAGCAAATCGTTTGGAAGAACAAGCTCAGGAACTTTATGAAACGGGACAGTTTCAAGAGGCGATCGATCTCTTGCAGCAGCTAGCCGCCAATTACGCATCCCAAAGCGATGAATTAGGTCAAGCGCGGGTTTGGCGAAATCTGGCTTTAGTTTATCGGCAAACTGGCGATTTCGCAAAGGCAAATGAAGCAATTACCAACAGCCTGAACCGCTTGCAAACGCAATCCGATAGCGCAGAAAAAAAACGGATATTAGCCCAAGCTTTCGAGGTAAAAGGACTTTTACAATTGTCTGTCGGTCAGCCGGAAGAAGCTTTGGATACTTGGAAACAAGCTGCTGAGATTTACAAACAAGTAGGAGATTTGACAGGAATAACAAAAAGCCAGATTAACCAAGCTCAAGCTTTGCAACGCTTGGGGCTATACCGTCAGGCGATCGAAACTTTAGACCAAATAAATGCCAACTTAAAAACACAACCGGATACACCAATCAAAGTTAAAGGAATGCAAAGTTTGGGAATCGCTCTCCGGGTAGTAGGTGAATTAAATAGATCCCAGAAAGTTTTACAAGAAAGCTTAGCAATTTCGCAAAAGTTGTCAGATCCTGAGCTTATAGCTTCAAGTTTATCGGGATTGGGGAATACAGCTAGATTGCAAAAAAGATCGCAACCAGCCCTAGATTACTATCGCAACGCCCTCCAAACATCTTCTTCCCCATACTTTCAGACGCGGGTACAAGTGAATATTCTGAGTTTGTTAATAGAAGAAAAAAAATGGCAAGATGCGATAAAATTAGTACCTCAAATACAGTCAAATTTAAGTCAGTTACCTCTCAGCCAAATAGCAATTAATGCTCGGATTAATTTGGCTAATAGTCTGATGAAGATGGGTCAGCAAGGAGACGTTTATCCGCTCAATAAATCTGAGATAGCTGAATTGTTAGCTACCGCAGTCGAACAAGCTGAGAATTTAAATGATAAACGCTCCTTAGCTTACGCATTGGGAAATTTTGGTAGATTGTACGAGCAAAACAAACAGTGGGGTTATGCCAAAGAATTAACGGAAAAAGCGTTACTTTTGGCGCAAGGTATGAAGGCTTATGATATTGCCTATCGATGGCAATGGCAACAGGGAAGAATTTTGAAACAACAAGGTAATAGAGTAGGAGCGATCGCAGCTTATAGCGAAGCAGTTAATACCCTCCAGGCTATCCGCAGCGATTTAGCGGCAATTAGCTCAGAAGCGCAGTTTTCTTTTCAAGAAAGCATAGAACCAGTATACCGGGAATTAGTAGATTTACTTTTACCACTGGGAGAAAAAGTGGCGGAATCAGATCTTAAAAAAGCGCGGGATTTGATCGATTCTCTTCAGTTAGCAGAACTGGATAATTTTTTTAAGGATGCTTGTTTAAAAATTCACCCTGTTGAAATCGACAAAATCGATCCAAAAGCGGCTGTTTTATCGACAATTATTTTGCGGGATAGACTGGAAGTGATTTTAGCATTGCCTGGGCAAACTCTGCGTCGCTATACTGCTATGGTATCTCAAGAAGAAATCGAAGAGACAATTAAGCAAGCGCGAGATGCTCTAACCGTTCCCAGGTTACAACTTTCGGTAAAAAACTTTTTGGCTCCCTCCCAAAAAGTATACAACTGGTTGCTCGCTCCAATGGAAACAGAATTGGCAAACAGTGGCGTTCAAACTCTCGTATTTGTCTTGGATGGTGTCCTCAGAAATATTCCTATGAGCGCCCTTTATGATGGGAAAAATTATTTGGTCGATCGATACAGCGTTGCCATCGCCCCCAGTCTAAAATTGGTAGATTCTCAACCTTTAGCAAAGGGTAAATTGGAAGTTCTCACAGCCGGATTAAGTGAAGCTCGTCAGGGATTTTCACCACTTCCAGGTGTGAATGTTGAATTAGAAAAAATTGCCCGTGAAGTTGATACAGAAAAACTCCTGAATCAGTCTTTTACTACATCGAATTTTAAAACAAAAGTCAAAATTTCTTCGTTTCCAATCGTTCACTTAGCAACACACGGACAATTCAGTTCTGAAGCGAATGACACATTTATTCTCACATGGGATAACCGCATTAACGCTAAAGAACTAGATAGTCTTTTACGTGCGGATACAAGAGTAAATAACCCGATCGAATTACTCGTCCTTAGTGCTTGTCAAACCGCAACAGGAGATAAGCGAGCGGTTTTGGGTTTGACGGGGATGGCCATGCGAGCGGGGGCACGCAGTACGGTAGCATCTTTATGGAGCGTTAACGATGACGCGACAGCTTTGCTAATGATTAAATTTTATGAAGAGTTAGCAGTTTATCAAGGAAAGTCACGTAAAGATATGACAAAAGCGTCAGCTTTGCGTCATGCCCAACAAGCTATTTTACAGAATAAAAATTTTTCTCACCCTTATTATTGGGCAGCTTTTATTTTGGTGGGAAATTGGTTGTAATAGGTAACCGTTCAGGGGGTCAATCTACAATCTTAAACCTCAAATATAAAGTTGGTTGACCGCATATGAAACTATCACTTTCTAAGTTAGGTGTATTGAGCGATCGCGATCTCGATTGGATCAATGCAACGGGCATTACAAAAAGCATAGCTAAGGGCGAAATCCTGATTCGCCAAACACAGCCGATCGACGAACTGTACATTTTATTGGCAGGTACATTAACAGTTTTTGTCTCTTCTTCAGAACAGGAAAATAATAGGAGCGAGCGGGAAATTGCCACGATAGCAAGTGGTGAAATAGTAGGGGAAATATCTTTTGTAGATAATCAGCGAGCTTTAACAACGATTAAGGCAACAGAAAAGGCTAATTTGCTGATTTTGTCTTTTCAGCAATTGGAAAATAAAATTCAGCAAGATGAAGGTTTTGCAGCTCGTTTTTATCAAACTATCTCGGCACAGCTTTCCCATAAGTTACGCCGAGTTTCAGCACTGTTAGTTAAAAACAAAGTTATTTCCGAACCGCCTCTGAGAAAAGTGTTATTTGT
>NZ_JACJUP010000896.1:0-3042 GCF_014748295.1 Planktothrix sp. FACHB-1355
TGGTGGCGGTTGAGCTAATTTTCTGTCAATGGTGCAACGCAATCGTGTTTTTGCGATCGGGCCAGTCCGGTACTTACATACTCTGAGGCCAGAAACCCGGTTTCTGCGGCGATTTATCGTCGCCAAACCAAATATTTCTCATAGAAACAGGGTTTCTTTGCACAAGTCATAATCTTTAAACCCCTAACGTTTTTGGCACTCCTTGTTGAAGAAATATTGCTGGCTGCGGAATCATCTTTCTCGGTTTTGTTTTAATAGGCAGGAGCCAGAAATTGTCCAAAAGCCATTTCTAATAATTGGAATACACACAAACATCTCCTAACTATCCAACTATGCCTAACTCCAAAATTAAAGCCGTCGATTCTTTTCCCCTTGTTCTTTACGTCGCTGGGGGTATAGCGTTTGTACTGGCAGCTATTATCTTTCGCCCTTTTGCAATTATCAATGCCGGAGAGCGAGGCGTTGTCATGCAATTAGGCAAAGTTCAAAATACGGTTTTAGATGAGGGCATCCACCCAATTATACCAGTAGTGACATCTGTAAAAAGGCTCAGCGTTCGCGTACAAAAGAACGATTTTACGGCAGACGCAGCTTCTAAAGATTTACAGAAAATTACAGCAGACCTCGCCGTCAACTGGCATATTAACCCCGCTGAAGTAAATAAAGTTTATCAACGGGTGGGGGATACAGAGCAAATTGTGAATGGGATTATCACTCCCGCTGTATCAGAAGTTCTCAAGGCAGCAACTGCTAAAAAGACAGCCGAGGAAATTATCACCAAGCGAACACAACTGAAAGAAGAAATCGATAATCGACTCAAAACTCGTTTGCAAGCTTATGGAATTGGCGTGGATGATGTTTCTCTGGTAGATTTTGCTTTTTCTCCTGAGTTTAGTAAAGCTATTGAAGCCAAACAGATAGCCGAACAAGAGGCGAAGCAAGCCGAATATATAGCCTTGAAAGCATCGAAGGAAGCTCAGGCAGATATTAACCGCGCCAAAGGTCAAGCAGAAGCACAAAGACTGCTACGGCAAAATTTAACGCCGCAAATTTTGCAAAAGCAAGCTATAGAAAAATGGGATGGCAAATTCCCGACTGTAATGAGTGGCAACGGTGCGCTACCATTTATTAATGTTAGTCCAGCTAATTTGCCCGCTCAACAAAATAAATGAAATCTAACAATGCTTCTTATATCGCAGCGGCTATACTGCTATTGGTGTTGACAGTTGCGATCGCTTTCAAACCCTTTGTAATTATCAACGCTGGCGAACGCGGCGTGGTCATGCAATTCGGTCAAGTCCAAGAGCGAGTTTTGTCAGAGGGAATCCACGCGATCGTCCCGATTGTCAATACGGTACAAGCTCTCAGCGTCCGCGTCCAAAAACATCAAATTCCCGCTCAAGCAGCATCGAAAGACCTTCAAGATGTCTTCACCGATGTAGCCCTGAACTGGCATATTATACCAGAAAAAGCCAACACAATCTTTCAACAGATTGGCGATGAAAAAGAGGTAATTCAGAGGATTATCAACCCAGCAATTGAAGAAGTCCTCAAAGCAGTAATGGCTCTGTACACTGCCGAACAAATTATCACCAAACGCGGAGAAGTAAAAGCAGGCATTGACGAGCAGTTGACTGCGCGGTTGGCTCAATACAACATCGGAGTCGATGATATTTCTTTGGTGAATATCCACTTCTCCCAGCGGTTCAGCGAAGCTGTGGAAGCCAAACAAATTGCCGAACAGGAAGCAAAACGGGCAGAATTTGTAGCTTTAAAAGCTGCCCAAGAAGCGCAGGCAGAAATCAACCGCGCCAAGGGACAAGCTGAAGCGCAAAGGTTATTGCGGGAAAACTTAACGCCGCTAATTTTACAAAAGCAGGCGATCGAAAAATGGGACGGTCATTTCCCCACAGTTTTGGGTGGGAATGAAGCGCTGCCTTTTATTAATATTAAGCCAGAGGAATTACCAAGTCAAGCCCAGCCATGAACACACCCAGTCATGCCATCCTCAATCTTTTCTTTTTGGGCAAAAAGTCGCTACCAGAAGCCAATCTTACCATTTTCATAGGCGCGATTTTACCGGATATTCCCATATTTGTTTTGTACGGATGGGCAAAATTGATTGCGCGGTTGCCAGAAAAACAAATTTGGTCAGAAGTTTACTATCAAGCTTTTTGGCAAAATATTGTCGCGCTCTTTCATTCCATTCCTTTGGCTTTCTTAGGATGGTTTATTGCTTATAAATTGGGTTGGCAAAAAGTGCAAATCCTTTGCATCAGCATGGTGCTGCATTCGCTTTTCGATTTGCCAGTTCACAACGATGACGCGCATCGGCACTTTTTCCCCTTCAGCAACTATCGATTTATCAGCCCCATTTCTTACTGGGACAAGAAGCATTACGGTGGAATTGTTTCTGTTGTTGAAATATCGTTAGTGCTGTTAGCCTCGTTTCCTGTTTTTAATCTTCTGCAATCTTGGATTGGGAAAGGTTTGCTGATTGCGATCGATCTTGTTTACCTGTACTTCTTCCTCCGCTCATAACAATTACGATGTCTTAGCCTCGACGAATATTGAAGCAACACCAATCTTGCCGACGCCAGAGAGTGGCAATTACCCAACCATTTTGTTCCAGAACATCGGCAACTGGTTTAGTCTGATCTAGCAAAATACCGCTGAGAATTCCCCAAGTGTTAGGTTTAGCAATTTCGCTCATTTGCGGAATCAAGTCAATAATCACCTCCGCCAGAATATTACAGACAATACCATCTACAGGGCCATCACTCATCTGCATCACGAGATCGACACTGCCCTGTTCCACAATTAGACGCCCAGAAGCAACCTTGTTAAGAGTGCGATTGCTGCGAGTAGAGCGTACTGCGATCGGATCGGTATCGACTGCATAAACCTTTTCGGCACCCAGCAACACAGCCCCAACAGATAGTATTCCCGAACCGCAGCCAATATCCGCCACCACAGCTTGACTTTCCGCAAAACCAAGCCGCATTTCCAGCGATTCCAAACAAAGCTGAGTCGTGGCGTGGG
>NZ_JACJUP010000897.1:0-2962 GCF_014748295.1 Planktothrix sp. FACHB-1355
GTATCGCCACCCCAATAAGCAACGATCGCATGACCGAATTCGTGCAGACAAACCGACAAAAGCCACCCAACACAAACAAAAACTGCAACTTGGAGCATTACTTTCTACCTTTTGAGGAGATTTAATATCAAGAATTAGGCAAATAGTTCGCTATTTTTTACCGCAAATAAAGCAGATAAACGCAGATAATTATGATATTCATCTGTGTTTATCTGCGATTTAAATTTACTAAATCAAACAGCGTTCGATCGTCGCTACAACCGACTCGGCCAGCGCAGCTAAATCGTAACCGCCTTCCAAACCAAACAAAATTTTCCGAGTTATTTGCAAACAATAATCTGTAAACAAACCAAAATCTTGCGGTAGCAATTCAATACTCGCCAACGGATCGGCAGCATTGGCATCGTATCCAGCGCTAACAATTAACAAATCTGGTTTAAATCTCGATAAAAAGGGTACAACTTGCGATTCAAACTCCATGCGATACTCAGCCACAGTGCTACCCGGTAGCATCGGAATATTCAGCACATTTTTGTACTCTCCCCGTTCGTCAGCATATCCCGTTCCCGGATAGCAAGGAGACTGATGCAAAGAACAATATGCTAAGCGCGGATGAGTTTCGACAATATTTTGCGTACCGTTACCGTGATGGACATCCCAATCTAAGATAGCAACGCGCTTAATTCCCGGTTGTTCCAAAGCGTAGTAAGCGGCGATCGCCGCATTGGAAAATAAGCAAAACCCCATACCCCGATCGCGTTCCGCGTGATGTCCGGGGGGACGCGCCAACACAAAAGCTGGATTTGAGGTCGCCAGAGTGCGATCGACCCCATCCAACCAAGCATTCACCGCCAGCAAAGCAATATCGTAACTGTTCTTAGAAACCAGCGTATCTGCATCCAGTCGTCCGCCACCATTTTTAGCGATCAGCTGCACTCTCTCAATGTGTTCTTGCGAGTGAACCCTTTCCAGAATAGGCATCGCAGACCTTTTTGCCAGAGGCGTCGGCAACAGCCACTCCAGCCGATCAGCATAACTTGCCGCCTTCAACGCATTGACAATCGCACTCAAGCGTTGCGGACGTTCTGGATGATACGCCCCAGTTTCGTGCAACAAAAACTCATCAGAGTAAATTACGGGTAGCATAGTCCGAACCGGATACAGAAAAACTTAGGCATTCGAGCATTTTTCCAAAATAGCAATATGGGAGAGGCAGAGGAAAGAGGGAGAGTGAGGGAGTGGGAGAGTGGGGCGGAAAAAAGGGGTAGCAGACTCGGATTTGCGATCGGCTGCACCGAAATCATCCAAACACAAAGCGATTCCCATCTGCTATAGGCTGCGTTTATCTGCTTACATCTGCGGTAAAAACTTCACCCTAGATTCCCACAGAAAATTTTTCCCATCACTCAACCCAAAAACTTTTGTCAGAAGATGACAAACCGCATAAAATTCTTAAATATTCTGTATCCTTTGTTTCATTTTCCATTGGCGATCGTCCCATACCCCCTTCCCTAGCTAACCAGGAAACAAACCGTGCTACCAAACAAGCACCCCGTCACCGACAAAATTCAACTTTGGATATCCTCCCAACTTGGCGGACTGACAAACCGCAACCCTTTGATGATTTCCCGCTGGGTGTTGCGCTGGACTGTCGTCGGTACTGTTTGCGGTTTATTCGCTGGATTGTACTGGAACATCTTAGAGTTGATGATTCACGCCCTCAACCGCATTGAAGGGCCAAGTCTGCTCATAGTCATGCCCACACTGGGTTTATTCGTCGGTCTTGTGATTCATCACCTTGGCAATCCCGGCGAAATTGGCGTGATTGTCGATAATATCCATTTTCGTGGCGGACGCCTGGATGCTCGCAAAAATGCCCCCATGATTCTAGCTTCCCTCGCCAGTATATCGGCAGGTGGCAGTGCTGGGCCAGAAGCACCCCTAGTACAGGTAACCGGTTCTTTTGGTACTTGGGTTGCAGACCGTTTGCAGCTCAAAGGCGAAGACCTCAGATCTATGAGTTTAGCGGGAATGGCTGCGGGTTTCACTGCTTTGTTCGGCGCACCCCTTGGCGGTGCGATGTTCGCCTTGGAGATTTTGCACCACAAACACGTTTTGGAATACTACGAAGCGCTGATGCCGGCGATAGTTTCCAGTTGCGCCAGTTATCTGGTTTTTGCTGCCATTACCCATTTGGGAATTGCACCAACTTGGAGTTTTCCCCAGTACGGTTTAAATAATATCGATGATTTTGCTTTGGCGATCGCATACGGAGTCATTGGTGCGATCGCGGGATGGATTTTCATGGCCATTTTTCGCGGGTGCGATCGTATTTTCGCCCGCATTCCCGGCCCTATTTATGTTCGCACGACCATAGCCGGTCTGGTATTGGGCGGTTTGGCAGTTTTATTTCCCCTCACCCGTTATTTTGGGCATGAAGAGTTAGAGTTAGTCATCAGTAATAATTTTTCTGCCATTTTTCTGTTAAGTTTAGCCTTTGCGAAAATGGCTGCGATCGGCTTTACGGTTACTGGTGGATGGCGCGGTGGATTTATCATACCGCTCTTTTTCACTGGCGCTTGTATCGGCAAAGCGATCGCCATTTCTATCCCCGGATTGAATCCTGCCTTGGCGATGATTTGTGTAATGGCAGGTCTCAATGCTGCGGTGACGCGCACGCCTGTCAGTACCACTTTATTGGTCTCGAAACTGACTAATATCAGTCCCTTGACTCCTATTTTATTCGCCAGTTTAATGGGGTTTTTCCTCGCTCCCAAAATACCTCTAATCGCTTCTCAACTCAAATCGCCAAAACAAGCGATCGCTGAATGATATCGCGCCCTTTTCCACCATAAACTTGAAAAACCCCAGTTGCCGCATTTTTGCCAAAAAAATACCCTACATTATCGCTCACCGGACAGCCATCTATCGCCGGAATGAGTTAATAGTTTCTTGTGAGAGA
>NZ_JACJUP010000898.1:0-3039 GCF_014748295.1 Planktothrix sp. FACHB-1355
TGCCTAAGTTAATGCAAAAAATCGATACCCGCATCATGATTGCTGTGGGCATCAGTTTATTTGCTGTCAGCTGTTTTATGAACTCGAATATGACGCACGATACTGGTATCGATCAGTTACGTTGGTCGCAACTTGTTCGCGCTATGGGACAACCTTTAATTATGGTACCTCTTTCATCAATTGCTACTGCTGGAATTGAAGCGGAACAAGCTGGATCTGCTTCTGGTTTGTTTAATATGATGCGAAATATGGGCGGTTCGTTAGGAATTGCAATTTTGGCAACTTTGCTAACTCGGCGAGAGCAATTTCATTCCAATCGTTTAGGAGATGCTATTTCGTTGTACGATCCGCAAACGCAGCAGCGCATCGAAGAAATGACCCAGTTTTTTGTGAGTCGGGGGGCGGATTTAAGTACGGCGAGAGATCGAGCGATCGCAGCGATTAGCAATATCGTTCGCCGCGAAGCTTTCGTGATGGCTTTCAACGATTGTTTTTACATAGTTGGTTGCGCTTTATTGCTGAGTGGTATTGCCATTATCTTCTTCAAAAAGGTAAAGGCAACTGGTGGTGGTGCTGCACATTAATTGATTGGGTGGCATAAATTAAGCGATTTTTAGAAGCTGACTGTAATCCAAAGTAAGGGAATATATAAAAACAAAGAAATTATTACCAATGGAATACCTAGCTTTGAGGCTAATAAACTATTTTTACAGATGGTTTTGTTGATGATAAAAATCAGTAAACCGGAAACTAAAGGGTAGATTACCAAGCCGATATGATAAGCTGCATCGGAATTAGTATACATAGGAACTCCCACATCAGAATAATTTTTGCCTTTGAGAGCATTCGTTACAGTCAAGCCTAAACTAAATGAAAAGACGATCGCAGCGATAGTGGAAAGCACTATAATAATCTGCATCCGTAAATTAGGGTCATTATTTCTAGTCATGTATTCAAATAATGGTGGTTGGCAATTCTGGATCGATCGAGGTGGTACGTTTACCGATATAGTGGCGCGGCGTCCCGACGGACATCTCGTAATTCACAAGCTGCTGTCAGAAAATCCGGAACGCTATACCGATGCAGCAGTGCAGGGAATTCGCGATCTTTTGGGAATTACTGCTGATACACCCATTCCAGCTGATGAGATTGAAGTCGTCAAGATGGGAACGACGGTGGCGACGAATGCGTTGCTGGAAAGAAAAGGCGATCGCACTGTTCTTCTCATTAGCAAAGGTTTCCGAGATGCCCTCCGCATCGGCTATCAAAATCGTCCCGATATCTTCGCCCGTCACATTATACTACCAGAAATGCTGTACGATCGCGTCATCGAAGTAGAAGAACGCTACAGCGCCGATGGCAAAGAATTACTTCCCGTACAAACTGGCTATATTCGACCTTTACAACAAGCTTATTATGAAGGAATTCGCAGCTGTGCAATTGTTTTCATACACGGTTATCGCTATCCCAAACACGAAAAACAAGTTGCAGATATCGCACATAGAATAGGTTTTACTCAAGTATCCGTATCCCACCAAGTCAGCCCTTTGATGAAGCTTGTCAGTCGCGGCGATACAACTGTTGTGGATGCTTATCTTTCCCCCATTTTACGGCGATATGTAGAGCGGGTTAGCAGTAATTTGGGTAATACCAAATTGATGTTTATGCAATCGAATGGGGGACTTACCGACGCACAATTATTTCAAGGCAAAGATAGCATTTTATCAGGCCCTGCTGGGGGAATTGTTGGTGCTGTGCAAACAAGTTTGATGGCAGGTTTCGATAAAATTATCACCTTCGATATGGGTGGTACTTCCACCGATGTTGCACATTACAACCATAAAGTCGATGAATCTTGTGGGGTAGGCGTCCCGCCTGCCCCTAAATTGCTAAGGACGGGCGAGACGCCCATCCCACAAGGCCAGACGCCCATCCCACAAGATATTCCACAAGAACAGTTTGCGCCACAATACGAACGCACATTTGAGACAGAAGTTGCGGGTGTGCGATTGCGGACGCCGATGATGGCAATTCACACTGTTGCAGCTGGTGGAGGTTCGATTCTATACTTTGATGGTGCGCGTTATCGCGTAGGGCCGGAGTCGGCGGGCGCAAATCCCGGCCCTGCTTGTTATCGCAAGGGTGGGCTGCTGACGGTGACGGATTGCAATGTGATGGTGGGCAAGTTGCAGCCGGAGTTTTTCCCGAAGGTGTTTGGGAAAGATGGCGATTTGCCGTTGGATGCAGAGGTGGTGCGGCAGAAGTTTGCACAACTGGCGGCGGAGATTGGAGGGGAGTCCAAACCGGAGGAGGTGGCGGCGGGATTTTTGGCGATCGCAGTCGATAAAATGGCAAACGCGATTAAAAAAATCTCTCTGCAACGCGGTTACGATGTGTCGGAATATACGCTTTGTTGTTTCGGCGGTGCGGGGGGACAACACGCTTGCTTAATTGCCGATGCGTTGGGGATGAAACAGGTGTTCCTCCATCCCTACGCGGGTGTTTTATCCGCTTATGGTATGGGTTTGGCGGATGTGCGCGTGATTCGGGAAAAGGCAGTGGAAGCAAAGTTGAGTGAGGAATTGTTGCCGTTGTTGCAACAGGTTTTGGAGGAGTTAGTCACAGAAGGGAAGGAGGAATTGAACCGCACAGGCAAGATGCCTGTGCCACAAGATACACAGGTTTTTTGCAAGCTGCATTTGCGATATGAGGGAACTGATTCGTCGCTGATTGTCGATTTTGGTGATGTTGTGGGGATGAGGCAGCTTTTTGAGGAGGCGCATCGCCAACGTTACGGTTTTATTATGTCAGAAAAGCTGCTGATTGTGGAGGCTGTTTCGGTTGAGGTGGTAGGTAAAACTGATGTGCCGGCAGAATCTTTAATTGCAAGCAAAACAACTGAATCTGCCTCATCTATAGCGACTGTAAAAATGTACGCGGCGGATGCTTGGCAGGAAACACCTGTTTACAAACGGGAGGATTTGCAACCGGGAGATGGCATTTTTGGCCCTGCAATTATTGTAGAAGCAACTGGTAAAA
>NZ_JACJUP010000899.1:0-3036 GCF_014748295.1 Planktothrix sp. FACHB-1355
ATTAACTCGCCCTCCCAATAACCGTCCTGTAGCAATAAAGCCATAATTTCTTCCAGAGGTTGCGGAAAAATTGTTTGCAATAATGAATGAATATAGTTACCCAAAGACTCAGCTTTTGACCAACCATATAACCGTTCGTAACCTTGATTCCAATAAATAATTTTATCGTCAAGATATCGAATTATAATGCTGTCATTAGCTAGATCCAGCATTTCCATATTTTGCTGCAACTTTTGTAGGGTTTCGCCCAATTGTTTGGCTTGTGCTGTACGTTCCTGTACGAGATATTCGACCTGGAAGGTATAACGCAAGGACATCATTATATAAATTGTTAAAAATATAGTTAACAGTAAACTGCTCGCCAAAGTTAATCCCGTTCTCCAGTAACTCTTGATGGCAATATATCCCGGTGCTGGAACGATCGCGATCGACCACTGACGATCGGCAAATTTGAGGCTACGGCTACAGAAAACAAAGTTATTCCAGCAAAGCGATTTATCAGCAATCTTTATAGGTACTTCGTGGCTGGTATCTGTGACGATTTCTCGATTTTTTGATTGGTAAAATGCTAGGAAGCGATCGCTAGCAGGAGCCGTCTCATCAAAAAGATAAAAATTGAAGCGATCTAACTCTAATCCCGGTAAAGCAACTTTGACAATATCAGCTATTTCAAAAACAGCAGTAACAACTCCTTCAAAGTTTTCCCGACGAGATTGCAGGTTGTTAACAGAAGTACCATTCCGGTAGACTGGTTGAAATGTTAAAAAGCCGAGTTTTCTGGTTGTAAAGATTTTAATTCGTCCGGTACTACTCATCGTTGCTGTATCGCGTGCCTTTTCCAAAGCAGCGCGACGTATGGGATCGGAAGCTAGATCGAAGCCGATGGCTGGATTCTGCCTATTTGAGGAACTTACATAGGTGATGGGGAAATATTCTGGGCGCTCTCCCGCTCTGACCATCTGGCCTTGGTCTCCGCTTTCTGTAATCTGGAAGTTGGGATAACCTTCCGTTTGCACTGCTTGCTCGAAAGCTTGTCGTTCGCCTGCCAATACCCGCTGCGACCAATTAAATCCCAGGATGCTGGGATACTTTGCCAGGAAATCTTCCACAAAAATTTTAAATTCCTGCCGATCGACTTTTCCAGATGCTGCATACAACTTGCCAGTTGCTTGCAGCATTCCCAAATTGGTGTCTATACTTTGCTGCAAGGCAGTTGCCAGCTTGTCTGCTTGGTTTTTAAACTGAGCTTTTTGGTTTTCTGTTTCCCATTTCCCCACAGTTAGGCTAGCGACAAGGGATAAAAAAATACCCGCGCACAGCATCAGCAACGCTGGAGTGTAATGGCGCTTTTTAGGTAAAGCCATATAGTATGAACTTAGCCTTTGGCTAGTAGTGCTGTTATTTGAAAAGTAGATGGTTTCCTATCGGAGGCGATCGGCTTTGGGCCACTAGACCAGATGCGAATTTCGATCGCAGCTGGCACCATGTAAGAAGGCCGATGCCCTTAAGTGATTGCTACCCTGATATTAAGTAATATTTTCATCAATTGAGAAGCAATGGATGAAATCAGTGGGCCATCATGCCAGTACGCAACGAGTTCGTTGAGATTCATTAGACATCTCCTTCAAAAGAATCTCAGAGACAGGCAGGATGCCTATCCCACAAGAATTTTTGGAGATGTCTATTGAGCAAAGTAAAGCTAAATAAGAGATTGCTTTGTGGCGATCGTGACAAGATTGGGTTAAAAATCATATATAAGTCTGAAAAAAGTAAGGTAAGCATTGCCCACCTTACTTTTAAGGATGCTACGCTTTAAAAGTCAACACGGGTTTCAGACGCGCCACTACACCAACCAAACCAGCTGCAATTTGAACATCAATTACTGGCTGAATTGGCTTATAAGCTGCGGGTGCTTCTTCGATTCTGCGTTCCTCCCGCAGAGTGATGCAATCTACACCAGTTAAACCCAAAGCCTCCTCACTTTTATCTGCACCTTCACGATTGAGATCGAAACGCGATCGCACTCTTCCCGCACCATGAGAAGCAGAAGAAAGAAATTCAGAATTTCCTTTCCCAATCAGCAGATAAGAAGTTGTTCCCATCGAACCGGGAATAATTACTGGTTGTTGCGGATGCGCGGGACAAGCACCTTTACGAATTACCCAACGATTACCTTCAAAAAGAGTAATATTGTGAGGTAAATCGTAAACTAAAGGTGCTGCCAAATCTCCATAAACTTCCCGCAATCGCAAACGCAATAATTCTGCCAATAAAAGACGATTGATAAAACCGTAATTGGCAGCAGTTGCTTCTGCTTGCAGATATTCCCTGACTAGGTTGGGATTGGCTGTTACGGAAAGAGGAAAAAGGCGATAATCGGGATATTTGAGATGTTTTGGCCATGCAGATTGTGCGCGATCGCGCCACATTCCCCCAATATATTTGCCCACATTGCGAGAACCGGAATGGATCGTAAAAGCGAGTTGTCCTTGACGCACACCCCAAACGAAAGCAGTCGCCTTGTCTTCGATTTCTTCTACTACCTGAATTTCGACAAAATGGTTGCCTCCTCCAATGGTAGCCAATCCACCATCGCGCACGATTCCGGTGTCGGGAACGAGTTCTTCTGGTGCCCATTTCCAGTCACCATTCATCGAACCGCCCAAATATACCCGGTCAATTTCATCCGCCAATTGATGTAAATTTGACTTAACGATGCTACCCGTAGGCGCATCCAACATCGCATCCAACCAACCCGGAATTCCGTACTGAAAAAGAGCGCGACTGGTTTTAGCTGTCATGGCGACATCGCGAGTACCGAAGAAGTAATCGCCTTTCATCAATTGCACAAAGCGATCGCGTTTTTGCAGGAACTTCTCCAGCGACAAATCCGCAACGTGCAATCGCATTCCGCAGTTGATATCAGAACCGACAGCAGCGGGAATAACCATCCCTTCTGTTTGCACGATCGAGCCTATAGCAACTCCAGCATCACCGGGATGAAAGTCTGGCGTTGCACAGCACTTGCACACAAAA
>NZ_JACJUP010000009.1:0-30545 GCF_014748295.1 Planktothrix sp. FACHB-1355
TAATCCAGATGGGCGAGTGGAATTGTGGGCGGTGCGAAATGCGGAGGTAGCGATCGGCGATCGAGGCAGAATGGAATTAGCTAGTCCTGCCGAGACTGCGGACTGGGGAAGGATTTCCCTGCGGCAATATTCGCTGCTCGATACCAGTGGACTGAATGGGGGAGCAATTAACATTCGGGCGCGGGGACTTACGCTTCAGGAGGGTTCGGGAATCTATTCTGTGACCGGTGCATTTGGGCAGGGAGGAGAGATTAGCATCAAAACCACTGAATTTGTCGATTTATTGGGAGTTTCTGCCGCAGAAAATTATGACTTCCCTGTCCCTGGCATATTTACCACCGTATTTGGCAGTGGGGGGAAAGCAGGAGATATTACGATCGAAACCCAACGTTTGCGGATCGCTAATGGAAGTTGGGTTCAATCGATTATTAACGGTACTTATGACCCCGTAACTTTTGCTCCGATCTCGGTAGAGGACTCTCGGAGTGGAAATATTACCGTGCGAGCCTTCGATGTAGAAGTCAGCGGATACATCCCATTTCCGACTGGCGTTTTCTTTCCCAGTGCTATTACTACCTTAGTTTTAAATGGCAACAGAAGTGAGAGTGGGAAGATAACTGTCGAGGCGCAACGAATTCGATTGATTGATGGTGGTCGGATCAGTACCGATCTGTTGGGTTTACCTTCTCTCGATTTTGGTTTTGGTACGTTCATTACGGCGGGAAAAGCCGGGGACATATCGATTCGGGCGGCTGAGAGTCTGGAAATTTCGGGAGTTACACCTACTGGAGTGACAGGTGCGGTGACCAGTTCGATTCAACCTTTTGTAAAAGGCGAAGGTGGAAACATTTCGATCGATACCCAACAACTGCGCCTGTTCAATGGCGGTACGATTTCTAGTGCTTTGGCTGGTAGTGGTAAAGCAGGAAATATCCAAATTCATGCCAGGGAAATAGCCGTTAGCGATCCGGCGATCGATAGAGTCAGCAAGACAATTAGTGGCATTACGGTTGCAGTAGCTGAGGGTGCAACTGGTGAAGGTGGAAATATCAGGCTAGAGTCCTCTAGTCTGCGGGTTTTCAATGGCGGACAAATAACTTCTTCGACGCTGGGAAATGGAACTGCTGGAAATATCAATTTGCGAGTGAATCGGATTGATGTAGAGGGAATTTCCCCATCATTACCTGATGGTAGTCAACTACCCAGCAGTATTAGCGCTGCTTCTACTACTAATGCTAATGCTGGTTCGGTTAATTTGATTGCCAATTCGATCTACGTTCGCAACGGGGGGCAAATCTCGGTGAGCAATAGTGGCGGCGGTAATGCAGGTAACTTGCAGGTGAGTGCGAATCGCATTCAACTCGATCGAGGAGGCAGTTTGCGATCGGAAGTCGCAGCAGGCGATCGAGGTAACATTACTCTCAATACGGATCTGCTGCAATTGCGGCGCGGTAGCGCCATCACCACTAATGCTACGGGAACGGCGACTGGTGGAAATATCAATATCGCTACCAATACCTTAGCAGCGCTAGAAAATAGCGATATTGCCGCTGATGCCATGCAGGGACAAGGTGGCAACATTCAAATTAATACGCAAGGGGTTTTTCTTTCCCCTGATAGCAATATCACCGCTTCTTCCCAACTCGGATTGAGCGGTACGGTGGATATCTCCAATCCCAATTTAGAGGAACAGCATATCCCAATCGTGGTAAATAATAATTTTGTCGCGGAAGCGCCAGTGATAGCTAGCAGTTGCTTGAATCGCCGTAACGGACAACAAGGACGGTTTGTTGCGACTGGAAACGGTGGTTTATCCGAAACACCAGATAATATCTTGATGCCTTACGAAGTAGAGCAAGTGAGAACTGTGGGTCAGTTACAAAGTAGAAGAAACCGAGAACTAGAAGCTAGCAATCCGTTGCGATCGAATTACTCAATTCAAGAAGCGACGGGATTTACTGTCAGTCCAGATGGAAAAGTCTGGCTAGTAGCTGATTCCCGTCAATATAAGCCTGCGGTTGATTTGATTTGCGGAAAATAGTAAATGGATTTAAGGATATGGTTTTTCTGGTAATGGTCTTGCAATGACTGAATTTTCTAAATAACCGATTCCTTCGATTTCAATGCGGACGCGATCGCCTACCTGCATTGGCCCAATACCGGCTGGCGTTCCCGTCAACACTACATCCCCAGGTAACAGTGTCATGACCTGACTGATATAGGATACGAGTCGATCGGGTGAAAAAACCATGCGATCGATCTGGTCAGATTGTACTGGCTGGGGGTCATCATTTAAAAAGGTTTGCAATTGGGCACCGGGACTCAATTCTCGGACTATCCACGGGCCCAAGGGACAGAATGTATCGAAACCCTTCGCCCTTGTCCATTGACCGTCGCGCTTTTGCAAATCTCGTGCGGTCACATCGTTGGCGATCGTATATCCCCAAATTTTTGCTTGCGCCTGCGCTGGCGTACAGTCAGTACAGCGTTCGCCAATTACCAACGCCAATTCCCCTTCGTAATCCACCCGCTGGGACTGGGGAGGATACCATATAGGCGCATCGGTGGGGATAATTGCTGTCGAAGGCTTGAGAAATAATAGCGGTTCCGTGGGAACCTCGGAATCCATTTCACTAGCGTGAGCTGCATAATTTTTCCCCACGGCCACCACTTTAGACGGAGCGCAAGGAGCCAAAATTTGATAAGTGTCCGGTTTCAACTCCGAATCTGTCGGTTGTCCTTGCAACCAGGGTGGCGCATCAAGCACAGTAACGCTGCGGTTTAACTCTAATAAACCGTAGTAAATCTGTCCTTTTGCAGTTTGAACTCGGACGTAGCGTTTTGCCATATCTAGACAGATGTCCTCTGGGAAAGCCAATCAAAAGCTGTTCGTAGGCACCCCTTTACCACAATAAATCATTTTTGTCAAATGATTTATGAGCGTGGTTGCAAGCTGGTAGTAAGATTTTACATTCCCGCGATTTGTTTTCCGAACTTACACCGCAAATAGCAGGGATGGAAGGCTGGAGACTGGAAAAAGGAGATGGTAAGGCAGAGACATTTTGGTTCAATACCATTTCTATTAATATAAAAATGTAACGAAATATACAAATTTACCATTTTTTCAGGAATTCGAGGTTAGGCTACGGATAGAAACATAGTTAACACAGATACCGCGATCGAGAGAAAGCTATATGAACTTAGTAACGCTGCCGCTTGAAACTCCCAGTCCTGCCTATATTTGTCCATTCGACCAAGCTTGTAGCTACCTAGAACAAGCAGCCAAAGAGTTACGGATGGAACAAGGTTTGCTGGAAGTTCTCAGTCACCCGCGCAAAGTTGTCACCGTTTCCATTCCCGTCAAACTGGATAACGGTCAAGTGCAGGTTTTGGCAGGACATCGGGTACAGCACTGCGATGTTCTTGGGCCATATAAAGGCGGAACTCGTTACCACCCTGCTGTGACGCTGCGGGAGGTATCGGCACTGGCAATGCTGATGACTTGGAAATGCGCTTTAGTAGGAATTCCTTATGGTGGTGCTAAGGGAGGAATTGCGCTAGACCCCGCACGGTACAGCGTCGGCGAGTTAGAGCGAATTACCCGTCGTTACACGAGCGAATTAATTAAAGATATTGGCCCTTCCGTGGATATTCCTGCCCCAGACATCGGCACTTCTGCCCGCGAAATGGCTTGGATGATGGACACTTATTCAATGAATGTCGGTCACGCTGTACCGGGTGTGGTGACCGGTAAGCCAATTTCGATCGGCGGTTCGAGGGGACGGGAAATGGCGACCGGACGGGGTGTGATGATTATTGTACGGGAAGCTTTAGCCGATCGCGGCAAGACGCTGGCGGGAACGCGAGTCGTAATTCAAGGCTTTGGCAATGTAGGTGGCGCAGCAGCTTCATTGCTGCACGAAGCGGGAGCAGTAGTTATGGCTGTTTCCGATGTGTCTGGCGGGATATACAATCCCAATGGGCTGGATATTCCCGCACTGAAGGCGTATGCTGCCCAAAACCACAGAAGTATTGTCGGTTTTCCGGGGTCGAAATCGATTACAAATACGGAACTGCTAGCTTTGCCTTGCGATGTCCTCATTCCAGCTGCTTTGGAAAATCAAATTACCGAAGACAACGTGCATGAAGTGCAAGCCGAAATTGTGGCAGAGGCGGCAAATGGCCCAGTAACTCTCATGGCAGACTTGGCATTGGAGGCGCGAGGTATAACTGTGCTGCCAGATATCCTGACCAATGCCGGCGGCGTGGTCGTGAGTTATCTAGAGTGGGTACAGGGTCTTTCCTACGTTTTCTGGGATGAAGAGCGCGTTAATCGGGAAATGGAAGGTTTGATGGTACACGCTTATCACCAAGTCACCAAAGAGTCGAAGACGCGGCAAGTGCCTTTGCGGTTAGCAGCATACACTTTGGGTGTGGGTCGCGTCGCACAGGCGCTGACGGACAGAGGTTTATATCCGTAATATCAAATTTGGGTTTGTTATACCCTTTATAGCGGTTGGCAACGGGCGTGAGTACAGGCTTTGTAAGGGTGGGTTTTGCCATTATCTCTATCGCCAAACCGACAAGTTATCTGCCAAACCCGCCCCTACAGTTTATGTATTCTATCGAGTTGCTTTCCTGCTATAAATTTTGCCCTAAACATTGTAGAGACGTTTGATCAAACGTCTCTACTTTTATATAATTCTAAATTTAATAACTCTGATTTTATAGCGGTTGGCAACGGGTGTGAAGTACAGGGTTTGTAGGAGCGGGTTTGGCAGATAAGTTATCGGTTTGGAGGCAGGGTTAATGGGAAAAAGTGTCCCTACAGTTTATGTAGTCTATCGAGTCGCAAAGCGTTAGAGAATAATAAATATTCTTTTTGAAAAAGTATAAAGTGTAACATTGGACAATTTGCATAACCTATTTAGATGAATTTTTGAATAAAATGTAGTTAAAAATACATTTAAATTTTGACACAGAACGACTTTAAATATGTCTGTAGGAGGTTGGAGGTGGAGATTAACATTTATTTAATATAAGATGTTGCGAAAAAGGTATAGCACTGGTGGAAATTGCAATTCAATTAGAACTACACGCGGAAGATAAGCCTTGGTGGGCAGAAATTACCACGGTTAAACCTTGCTGTATCTACTATTTTGGGCCTTTCCAAAACTGGGTGGAAGCCAAGAATGCTAGCTTTGGCTATGTTGAAGATCTGGAAACTGAAACCTCTCAAGTAATTGAAGTAATAATCAAACGCTGTCATCCTGATGTTTTGACAATTTATGAAGAAGAGGATTAATTAATTTTCTAATCCCTACTATTTCCCAGCAATTTTGGCAAAATTTCTTCGGCACGTCCCAGATATTCTTCTTGGAAATATGGATTGGGTGGATCGATCGCTTCGAGATTTACGATTATCGTTCTCGCGCCAACGTAAGCTGCTGAGCGGACAAAGTTAGCAGCAGGAAATACTAAACCGGAAGTGCCAACAGCAAGAAATAGGTCGCAATTTCGGAGCGATCGCTTTGATTGCCAATCTGCTAATGCTGAAAGGAATTCGCCAAACAATACAATATCTGGACGCAGCATATGACCGCATAAAGGACAGGAAGGAATAGAGTCTGTATACAGATTTTCTTCGGAGTACGGTGATAAAGTACACTGTGGATTTGTACATTTTGTCCTGTGGACATTTCCATGCAATTCGATAACGTTTTGACTCCCCGCACGCTGATGCAGTCCGTCTACATTCTGAGTAATTAAAGTGAAAGATTGGTCGGCGCGAAGATGATGTTCCAAATCTGCAAGTGCGAGATGCGCTGCATTCGGAATAGCTTGTCTGGCGGTGATGCGGAAGTTGCTAAAGTAATGCCACAAACCAGCCGGGTCTTGTTCGACTGCCTCGACGGATGTATATTTTTTTGTAGAAGATTCTTCACCTATACTGCCAGCTCCGCGAAAGGTAGGGAGTCCTGATGCTACCGAAATGCCCGCCCCGGTTAGCACAACAATGTTTGTATAGGTAGAGAAATCGATCGCAACAACCTCATTCATCGTCAATACCCGTATCCTGTTGTAGAATTTCTGTGAGCTTTGGAATAGAATATCGCTTTTTGTGGTGGTGCGATCGCGCAGCGTGCTTTTTTGCGATCGCTATCTATGCAATCATCACATTGTCATGGTAAAAATGGATAAGATTGTGAGCATAAAAAATTTTGGTTTCTTGCCGTCAATTCAACCTAGAAGGAATGGCAATACTTCTTTTTGTAGACAGTTAAGTGTAACTGTGATATAATAAATCAACTGATTCTCAGACGACTATGGCTACACTTCAGATTGAAAACCTGCCTGATGAATTGTACAGTCGTATTCAATGTCTTGCCTCGGAAAAAAATTTTACTTTCAATGAGGCAGTAATTCATCTATTAAAGCAATCACTTGAGTCCGATAAGGCGATCGTAAATCAGACGCAAGAGAGCAAACCAATGTCAGCAATCCTACAAAGAATTCGCAGTCGCCCTAGAGTTAAACCGAGCGATTTTGGATTAACGGATAGCACTCTTTTAATTCGAGAGGATCGCAACAGATGAGGGTTCCGTTACGATGCGTACTCGATACAAATATTTGTATTAAGCAGTTTATCGTCGATCCATTGACTTTAATTCTTAGCGCAGACAGGGATGATTTATCTGATTCAAGAGCGTGCTACCAAAGAGCAAATTGAAGAAATGCTTGAAACCCTTGGTAGTTATATTAAACTGGCAGTAGATATCGAACTGTTAATTCTGGCAGGAGGTGGAGAATATCATGCTGATTGCGAAGCTGTGTTGCTGGAAAATGGAAGCAAGCAAGTAGATATTTGGGGAGCAGACTGGTATCCTCTTACACAAGAGGTAGGTTATGAATCTCTAATCAATATCCGTCCGCGTCAGAACAATCGCTCGATGGAAATTCAAGATCCGGTTATTCGAGAACGGGTTGCTCAAATCGTTCAACAGTTATTAGGAGGATTATGAGAGATTGGAATGCTTTAAAGTCGCGCTATTTACGAGACGATCTGCCAATTCGTTTAGGGAATTTGGCATCGAATTTGGCACGAATTAAATCTCGATGTCAAAATACAGCCAATCGCGATTTGGTTGAAAGTCTGCTGCAAGAAAGTAAGGTTTTTATTGAATGGACGGCTAAAGATGCAGAAGTAGAAATAGCCGCAGAATTAGTTGAATTACAAATTCAGTTAGCTTGCTGGCAGTATTCTTGGACAAGGATTTGGGAGGATACAGAACAACGAATAAAAGTATCCGAAGCAGCAAGTATTTGGTCAGAAAAAGTGCTGAATATGTCGGGTTTGTTGGCTGTCAATTAGATAGGTAAGAGTAGGACACACTTTGTTTTGATAAGGCGATCGCTCTTTTTTTGGTGGTGCGATCGCGATAGCGATGCGGAGCATTATCGCGCAGGGTGCTTTTTTGCGATCGCTATCTATCCAATCATCGCATTGTCATGGTAAAAATGGATAAGATGGTGAGTCGAAAAAGATGCTGGGTTTCCTTACGTCAACCTAACCTAACAAAACTACTTCGTTAGATAAATATAGCCCCCATTTACTGCTATGGTACTATATCTCCAACCACCAGTATTGATGACTTTGGCATCGCCAACCCAGTTAAGTCCATTAATTCTAGCACCGTACAAGTTATCATCTTTAGTCCAATAAATATAGCCGTTTTTTACAGCTATCAAATCCAAGGTAGCGTTAGACTGTCGATCGTTACTATTGCTCGATCGTAAGAGCGGGATAAACTCACCCGTTGGGATAGCTCAAGCGTAACGCACCAATCGCTTGGATATGGTGCGTTACGGCGAAACTTTGCTGATGATTAAGTAAAGTAGCGTCTAACGCACCCTACTTAATCTTTTGTTTGCGAACAGTTTCTCACTACAACTTCACGCAAACTGACTTAACTTCCGTGTAATTTTCCAGCACTTCGCGTCCCATTTCGCGACCCCATCCGGACTGTTTGTAACCGCCAAAAGGTAAAGCAGCATCGAAAATGTTGTAGCAGTTAATCCAAACAGTACCAGCGCGAAGTTTGCTGGCTATATTGTGAGCTTTCGCTATATCTTTCGTCCAAATGCCAGCAGCTAATCCGTAGATGCTATCGTTAGCTATAGACACCAATTCGTCGATTTCTTGGAATGGTAATACTGTGACAACGGGGCCGAAGATTTCTTCTTGTACTACCTTCATTGTTTGTTTGGTATTGACCAAAACAGTCGGTTCGACAAAGTAACCTTTATCTCCAATTCGCTGTCCGCCGATAACAGCAGTTGCACCTTCAGACAAACCGGATTGCAGATAGCCGCAAACGCGATCGAGTTGTTCGTCGGAAACTAATGGGCCCATTTGCGTTGTGGGGTCAAGACCTGGGCCTACTTTAATTTTCTTACCTTGTTCGGCAACTCCTTCTACCACGCGATCGAAAATTGATTGTTCTACGTAAAGTCTCGAACCAGCACAGCAACATTGTCCGTGATTGAAGAAAATCGCATTAGCTGCGCCGGGAATTGCTGTTTCTAAATCGCTATCTTTGAAGACGATGTTGGGAGATTTACCGCCTAATTCTAAGGAAACTTTTTTGAGATTTCCGGCGGCTGCTTGGACAATTAATTTGCCTACTTCTGTGGAACCAGTGAAAGCAACTTTATCAACATCGGGATGCGCTGCGAGTGCAGCACCGGCTGTTTCACCGTAACCTGGAATAATGTTAACTACTCCATCGGGAAATCCAGCTTCGCAAATTAATTCGCCTAAGCGAAGTGCTGAGAGAGGAGTTTGTTCGGCTGGTTTTAATACAATCGTACAACCAGCCGCAAGTGCGGGGCCTAATTTCCAGGCTGCCATTAATAGGGGGAAATTCCAAGGAATAATTTGTCCGACTACTCCCACTGGTTCCCGCTGAGTGTAAGCGAAATATTTGCTGCCGGGATCGTAAGGTACGGAAATGGGGATGGTGCTGCCTTCAATTTTAGTTGCCCAGCCTGCCATGTAGCGCAATAGATCGATCGCGAGGGGTACATCGGCAACTCGCGCAACGCCGATCGGTTTGCCGTTGTCGATCGATTCGAGTTCGGCAAATTCTTCTAAATTTGCTTCGAGTAAGTCGGCTAGTTTCCAAATTAATTTTCCGCGATCGGAAACGGTTATTCTCGACCAAGGGCCATTCTCGAAAGCTTGGCGTGCTGCTTTGACTGCTTGGTTAATGTCTTCGGCTGTACCTTCGGCAACTTGTGCGATCGCTTCTCCGGTGGCGGGGTTGTAAACGGGAAAAGTTTTACCGTTGGCAGCATCAACCCATTTGCCATTAATTAACAGTTTTTTAGGTTGTTTCAAAAAGCTGGAAACTTGGCTATTAAGTTGAATTTCAGAAGCGCGATCGAATGTTACTGTCATATAGTTATCCTTGTTAAATGCTTTCTACCCTAACTAAGGGTAAATGTTATTTTTCGATCTTACGCTCTATTAATGTGTTTATATGCAGGCGATCATTTGACAAATACAATAATTATTTTGTAGCTTTTATAACTAATTTTTAGAAATATGTATAAATTTAAATAAAGTGCAACTAATTAATACAGTAAAGAAATCAATTCCTCTATCTAAAGACATATTTAATCATTTGATTAACCTTTTGTAATACAACTATTTGGCGAAAAAGCTGGGACATCATGCTTTAGTACTGTATGTAGTTTGAGACTATAGGCAGACAGCAGTCAAGCAGTGCCTAGCTAGGATGAGAGTGTGATTGATTTGTAAAGGAATGTTAAAAATGGAAAGTCGTCCTTCTACCGATCTACCTCCTGTTGCTAAGGAATACAATGGCGTCGATCGCAATGCTTTTCTGTTTGGATTTACTCCGCAAGCAGAAATTTGGAACGGTCGCTTAGCAATGATTGGTTTTTTAGCTTACCTTTTGTGGGATTTAGGTGGCTATAGCGTACTGCGTAACGTGCTGCACTTGCTTCCTCAGTACGTTGTCCGTTAATGATTGAATCGCTTTGCACTTAGGCTGGTAGTTGTCCGAAATCAACAAGACTATCAGCCTAATTGTAAAGTTCGCTATCTGGCGATTTTGTGAGTAATTTGATTTGGTTTTTGGTTTAAGGTCTACATTACATTTGTAAACAGATTACCAACAATAGTAAAGATTTATCCGACAAAATACGGCTTAATCGCCTGAATTATTTATGAAAGCGATCGCGCATCGCTTTCCTCCTTATGCTGAGAACATTTTCAAGTGACTATTATGCAAACTAAAACACCACTTCCATCTAAACAAATAGCTATAGAACATTGCCAATCTCCAGTCACCACAGGTGAAACAAATAAGTGGGGAATTATCATTGCTTGTGGGATTATTGGCTTATGGACAATTAGCATAGTTTTCTTTCTTTCTCTAGATATTGCCAACATCCAACTTTTCTGGCTATTCCCGGCGGTAATTTGGCAAATGTTTCTCTATACTGGATTATTCATTACGGCTCACGATGCGATGCACGGGGTAGTATTTCCGCAAAACAAACACGTTAATAATTTAATCGGCACATTAGCGCTATTCCTCTACGGGTTGTTCTCCTACAAAAATTTACTGAGAAAGCATTGGTTGCACCATCATCATCCAGCGACAGGAATCGATCCGGATTTTCACGATGGGGAAGACGATCGCTTTTTTGCCTGGTATTTTCACTTTATGAAGGGATACTGGATTTGGAAACGAATGCTGTGGATAGTAGTGATTTTTTTAGGTCTGCATTACCTATTACAAATTCCGATAATTAATTTAATTCTATTTTGGGTAATTGCTTCGATTTTGAGTTCGGTACAGCTATTCTATTTTGGCACGTTTTTAACTCACCGCGAACCAACAGGTGGTTATACTAATCCTCATCGTACTAGAAGCACTCATTTTTCAGTTTTCTGGTCATTTCTCACTTGCTACCATTTTGGCTACCACAAGGAACATCACGAATATCCGAATGTTCCTTGGTGGAAGCTAGCAGAAGTTTATAAAAGGAAGTCCTAAGTTGTAGGTTAAGTGAGAAATGTTGCTTAACCCGACCTACGTTTTTAGCGGGGACGAGGACGAGTTTTGGTATTTCCAGAATCTGGCGATCGCATCGATAAGCTGATGCGCTTTAATTTTTCATTCACTTCCATTACTCGTACTTTTACAACTTGTCCGACTTTGACAATTTCTTTTGGATCGCTAACAAATCTGTCGGCGAGTTGAGAAATATGCACCAAGCCATCTTGATGGACGCCGATATCCACAAATGCACCAAAGTTGGCAACATTAGTGATAATTCCTTCTAATTCCATCCCCACTTTCAAGTCGGAAATTTCTTTGATTCCTTCTTTGAAAGTCGCATATTTGAATTCCGCACGCGGATCTCTTCCCGGTTTTTCCAATTCGGCGATGATATCGCGGAGTGTGGGTAAACCAATTGTATCGGTGACGTATTTTTTCAGGTTGATGGATTTGAGCTTTTCGGGAATTTGCGTTACCTGATGCAAAGGTACGTTAAGATCCGATGCGATCGCTTCCACTACTTTATAACTTTCTGGATGCACGGCGGTATTATCCAACGGGTTTTCGCCGCCGCGAATACGCAAAAAACCAGCAGCTTGTTCAAATGCTTTTGGCCCTAATTTTGCGACTTTCAGCAGTTGGCGGCGATTTTTAAACGCGCCGTTTTCGTTGCGGTAGGTAACGACATTTTTGGCGACGGTTGGCGTCATTCCAGAAACAAAAGTTAGGAGTTCTTTCGATGCGGTGTTCAAGTCTACCCCAACGTAGTTAACGCAACTTTCTACGGTTTCATCCAACTTTTTCTTGAGTAACTTTTGATCGACATCGTGTTGATATTGTCCGACACCAATTGATTTCGGATCTATCTTCACCAATTCCGCCAACGGGTCTTGCAAACGGCGACCGATACTGATCGCACCGCGCACGGTAATATCGAGATCGGGAAATTCTGCGATCGCCACATCGGAAGCAGAATAAATCGATGCGCCAGACTCGTTTACCATGACTTTAATTGGTTTGCGTTCCATCGTCGCTAAAACTTCCGAAACAAACTCATCTGTCTCGCGAGAAGCCGTACCGTTTCCGATCGCAATTAGTTGGATATCGTACTTTTCAATCAGTTTTTTCAGCGTGTTAGCAGCTTGCGTGCGCTGTGCGGCGGCTTGGTGGGGGAAAATTGCCTGATATTCCAAAAATTTACCAGTGTCGGAAAGTACGGAAACTTTGCATCCAGTCCGAAAACCGGGATCGATCGCTAAAGTTGGTTTCATTCCCGCCGGAGGAGACAGCAACAACTCGCGCAGATTGCTTTCAAAAGTTTCGATCGATTGAATATCGGCGTAATCTTTTCTATCTGCACGTACTTCCGTAATGAGGGAATTTTTCATCAAACGGTTAAACGCATCTTTCAGCATTTCCCGATAAAATTCTTTCACTGCTGGAATCTTTGTTTTAATTTCCTGCGATTCCAGATAATACAATACAGCAGATTCATCAAAGGAAACATCCAAATCTAGAATTTTTTCATTTTCACCCCGCAGCAATGCCAGCATATTGTGCGGCGCGATATTTTTCACCGGAATCTGGTAATTCCGATACATTTCAAATTTGGTACTACCTTCAGGATGCTCATCTTTAATCTGCGAGACGAACACGCCTTCATTCATCAGATATTCTCGCAGATAAGCACGTAATTCTGCTTTTTCCGATACTTCTTCTGCTAAAATGTCGCTAGCACCTTTCAGCGCATCTTCGGCAGTTTTGACACCTTTTTCTTCCGAAATATATTTTGCCGCTTCTGGTTGCAAAGGTACAGGTTTGGCATTGCGGTTGTTCAAAGATTTGATAAACTCTGCCAAAGGTTCCAAACCTTTTTCTCTGGCAATAGTAGCGCGGGTGCGTCGCTTTGGTTTGTAGGGAAGATATAAATCTTCCAATTCGTTTTTCTGCAAGCAAGATTCAATTTTGGTTTTTAATTCGTCGGTGAGTTTCCCCTGCGACGATATCGCATCCAAAATCGTCTTTTTCCGTTCTTCCAATTCCGTCAGATAGGTATATCTGTCAGAAATGTCGCGAAGTTGGATTTCATCAAGTGCGCCAGTACGTTCTTTACGGTAGCGTGCGATAAAGGGAATGGTCGCACCCTCAGCGAGTAGTTCGAGAGCGTTGTTGACTTGGGAGGGAGTTACAGAAAGTTCTTGTGCGAGGAGTTGAGGAATGTCGAGCATAATTTAGTTTAATTGTAAATCTAAGAGCAACTGAATTTTCTAGTATTTTACCAACCAACGGTTGGTCGTGAGGCCCTTCAACTCCTATAATCGCACAGCGCTGTAACTCCTACAAGGAGATTAACCCGTCCCAAGTTCTGCAAATGCAGATCTCGAATTCATCGGAACTGATGTACGGTCAGATTATTAAGTCCTTAGATTTTACATCCTTCTTACAGAAACCCCCAAGAACAGAAACCCGGTTTCTCCAAGAAACCGGGTTTCTGTCTTTGTTTACACTTTTTAACAATAATTGCCAATTAACTAACTCAGCGCTAATCTATTTGACTAAGAGTGCTGATTCAGTTTGGCATAAAACTATGGATAGCTTAGATTCTCCACACCCAGATGCACCGGAAGCTGAGTTACAAGTCCTGAGTATTGAATATGACAATAAGCCTCAGTTAATATCCCAGTTAAATGAACCAGGATTCTTAGAAAACTGTTGTCAACAAAGTTTAATCGGTAAAAAATTACCCAACGCTCTCTACGTGCATATTTCAGCTATAGAAAAACTCGCTCCTCCGCTACGCCTCCACTACGAGAGATTCTCTCAGATTATCGCTACGGGAATGGATGGCGCAAATATAATCAAATTTCATACCGATCGACCAAAAATATCCTATCTTTTCTATCCCGATTTTGATACAGACCCCCATCCCGCTTTACTCGCCAGTGTCCAAATTAACCTGGAAAATAATGAAATTTCACCGATGATGAGATACCGCGATTATTCTAATTCTGATAACCCGCCTATTCTGCATCGAAAAGAAACTTTTGTTACTCCCGAATATCCTTACTATCAAGAATTTGAACAACTGACAAAGGCAGAAGAAAAGTTAGGTCTTCTGGATAAAACCAGCAGTATAGGTACTCGTCAAGGTTGGATGCAATGGTTACAATACCAAGGGGTACAAATACAAGGTCATCGTGTAGTAAATGAAAATGGCGATCGCTCATCGCGAATACCCAAAATTGAACGCCACAGAGCAGCAATTGTTCGCACCGATTTATCTCGTCCCGTGCGTTTTGCTTTAGAAGCTAATTTATTCACTGAAAATATAACTTTTTTTGATTATGGTTGCGGTCACGGCGGCGATGTAACTCGGATTGCAGAACGCGGTTACACCAGCAATGGATGGGACCCTTTCTACTTTCCAAACGAACCTTGCATTCCAGCAGATATTATCAATATCGGTTATGTCATTAATGTCATCGAACATATCGAAGAACGCGGCGAAGCTTTGCGAAAAGCTTGGGAACTTACTCATCAGGTTTTGCTTGTGTCTGCACAAGTTTTAATTGATGATGAAAAGCATGGAAAAATTGCTTTTGGCGATGGCGTGATAACTCGTCATAATACTTTTCAAAAATATTACGAACAGGAAGAGTTAAAAATTTATATTGACCAAGTGCTTGGTGTCGATTCTATACCAGTTGCCTTGGGAATTTACTTTGTGTTTCGAGATGAAAATCAAGCGCAAAATTTCCGCGCTTCCCGATGTCGATCGCGCATTTCAACTCCGAGAATTCGCACCCAAGTCAAGCGGTTTGAAGATTACAAAGATTTGCTAGCACCTTTGATGGCATTTGTCACCGATCGCGGTCGTCTTCCCGTACCGGGAGAATTACCGCAAGAAGCAGAAATTAACTTTGAATTTCGCAAAATAACGCGAGCTTTTGATGTAATTTTACAAGCAACAGAAGCAGGAGAATGGGATATGATTAAACAAAAGCGTCGTTCCGATTTGTTACTTTACCTCGCTTTGTCAGAATTTAAAGATTACGTACAATTCAAAGATATAGAACCTGTTGTGCAAAAAGATATCAAAGCTTTGTTTGGTAGTTATAAAAAAGCTAGAGAAGAAGCAGAAGATATTCTATTTAGTTTAGGTGACTTGAGTGTCGTTGCTAAATGTTGCGAAGAAAGCGCGATCGGTCACAAACGACCCAACGCTTTATTCATTCACGTTTCCGCACTTTCCGAACTCGATTATCGATTGAGAATTTACGAAGGTTGCGCCAGCAGAACGATCGGTCGCATGGATGAAGTCACTTTAATCAAATTTCACACCAAACAACCAAAAATATCATATTTATTTTATCCCGATTTTGACACAGATCCACATCCAAAATTACACACAAGTATGCACATTGATTTGAGAGATTTGCACGTCAGCTATCGAGATTATTCCGATTTACAAGACCCCCCTGTTTGGCATCGTAAAGAAACTGTCCTGACACCCAACTATCCCGGTTATGAGAAATTTGCCAAACTCAGCGAACAGGAAGAAAATAGAGGACTGTTTGACGATACGAACGCAATTAAAACTTTGAAAGGATGGGAACGCTGCTTAGAAGAACATTGTGCGGAAATTCGCAATTATCGTTTATATTGGCGCAAAGATGCCGATCCTTATCGGGTAAAATTAGTGCGATCGGCAATCAGAGCCAGAAAAAAAAGTCACTTCTGGTAACCCTTGGCATAGGGTAGCTGGGTGTAGCGGTTGAGGGTGTGCTACGCGATCGCATCATCTTGCCAATTTCATTCTTTGGGAATATTGACTTTTCAAAAAGGGTAAAATGAGTGCTGCGGGTGTCGATAGTAAAAAAAAGCTCATTCACACTCGATCTGGGTGCTGTTGGCGACCGATTATCCCGTAAAAAAGATGAAGCTGGTTTTGCGATCGCTCTATGTGGCAACTACCCTATCCTGTTTGTGGCTGTTTTCCACCAACGCCACCGCACAGATAGTTCCCGATACCACGCTACCAAACAATAGCATTGCCATTCCCAATGGCAACAGCATCCGCATTGAAGGCGGTACAACTGCTGGCGTAAATTTATTTCATAGCTTTCAAGAATTTTCTGTTCCTACAGGGAAAGAAGCTTTTTTTAATAACTCATTAGATATTCAAAATATCTTCAGTCGAGTCACGGGTAGCAACATCTCGAATATAGATGGCTTAATTCGCGCCAACGGTGTGGCGAACTTATTTTTAATCAATCCCAACGGCATAATTTTTGGACAGAACGCCCAATTAAATATCGGCGGTTCGTTGATCGGTTCGACAGCTTCTAGTATTAGATTTGTCGATGGTAGCGAATTTAGCGCTACTAAACCCACAGCGCCATCTTTGCTAACTATTAACGTGCCCATTGGTTTGCAATTCGGCACAAATCCAGGCAGAATTGAGAATCGATCGCAAACAACCGCACAAATAAATTTACCAACTCTGGCCATCCCATTTCCCTTTGAGATTCCCTTTGACAACAAAGTAGGATTAGCAGTAGCACCCGGCCAAACATTAGCGTTAGTGGGTGGCGATATCCAACTCGATGGCGGCAATTTAACTGCTTCTACCGGACAAATACTTTTAGGTAGCGTGGCGAGTCCGGGTTTAGTCAGTTTCGTCCCGACACCATTTGGTTTTAATTTAAATTATGACAATATTGCCAACTTTGGCAATATTGAAATATCAAATGGAACACTCCTCAACACCAGCGGCATCGGTGGCGGCAAAGTAGATATCAGAGGTGGAAATGTCAGCATTAACGGTGCGAGAATTTTAGGATTGACAATAGGAAATATTGATGGCAGAGGTATTAATATTAATGCCCAAAACTTGCAAATAAATCGAGGGTCGCAAATTATCCCGGCGACACTGGGAGATGGCAAGGGAAGCGATTTGAACATCTATGCTACTGACTCAGTAGAAATCAGCGGGCTGGGAATTGAAGCCTATCAGCAGGTTTATAACCAATACCTACTCTCTGGAACGTTCAACCCATTTGTCCCGCAAATTGTTCTGAGTGCTGGTACTGTTGGTAGTGGAGCCGCTGGAGAAATTAACATTGACACCGGACGGCTGGTGCTGCGCGATGGGGCAACAGGCGGTACCAATACCTTCACTACTGGAAATGCCGGAAATATGAATATCCGCGCTAACACCGTCGAACTCATCAGTTCAGCACTCAGCATCGGTACAAATCGCGCCAGTGCTGGTCAAGGCGGAAGCATAAATATTGAGGCACAACGGTTAATCATGCGCGATGGCAGCAATCTCGTCAGCATCAGTCGCAGTGATGGCGCATCGGGAAATATCGCGATTAAAACTTCTGAATCTGTAGAATTGTCGGGGAGTCTGCCTGGAAGTACCGCACAAACTGCAATCGCTACAAACTCTTTTGATGGCAACGGCAAAGCAGGGGATATTACGATCGATACTAAGCGACTGAGTGTTTCCGATGGAGCCGCAATTAGTTTAGCGACGGGTTTCATTTTAGGGCAAACTGTCTTATCTACAAAAGGGGGACTAGGAGGAAATTTAACTGTGACAGCTTCCGAGTCTGTAGAAGTCAGCGGCGAGTCTGGAGTATTGGGAGATCTCGGCTTCGCACCGACTTCTCTGACTACTTTGACTGCAAGTTCTGGTAGAGGTGGAGATATTCGCCTCTCGACACCTTTGTTAACCTTGCGAGATGGGGCGCTGATTTCGGCAGCTTCTTTGGGTGCAGCAGATGCGGGAAGTATTACCTTAAATGCCGATCGCATCGTAGTGCAAGGCACTAGCAAAACCCGTGGGTTGAGTAGTAGAATTGAGGCTTCGGCTGGCACTGTGTCGAATTTTAACAATCCCAACGCTACTGCAAATGCAGGTTCGCTGAATGTGAATGCAAGAGAATTGATTGTTAAAGATGGGGCAATATTTAGTGTCCGAGCATTGGGTACGGGGGGTGCTGGTAATATTAATGTGGTAGCAGACTCGATCGCTCTGGACAATCAAAGCAGCATTGACGGGAGAACTACATCTGGTCTGGGAGCAAATATTAATCTGCAATCTCTTGCTCTCCAGTTACGTCAAGGCAGCCGCATTAACACAGATGCGGGGAATGCTACTGGTGGTAACATCAATATCGATACGAATACTTTAGTCGCTTTGGAAAATAGCGATATTACCGCTAACGCACAAAGAGGTTCTGGCGGTCGGGTGAGTATCAGCGCACAAGGCATTTTTGGCACTCAGTTCCGCAATGAACTAACCCCGCAAAGCGATATCACAGCTACTTCCGAACTTGGCCCTCAGTTTAGCGGCGTGGTAGAAATTAATACTCCCGATGTTGACCCCAGTGCTGGTTTAGTGGAGTTATCGGCAAATTTTGAGGATGTGAGCGGCAGCATTGTCGCTAGTTGTGCGACTTCTGTGGACAATAGCTTTACGATTACCGGCAATGGCGGCTTACCGGATGACCCGACGCAAGCCCTTAGAGGGAGGGCAGTTTGGCGCGATGTGCGTTTGGTACAACTCGGAGGGAGGGGAGGAGTGGCAGAGTGGGGGAGTGGGAGAGAATCGACAATTGCCAGTACCCGGATTGTGGAGGCGACGGGATGGACGATCGACGATCGCGGTAGAGTTAAATTGGTGGCGCAAGCACCTAATGCTGCTCCCCAAAGTTCTTGGTATACTCCACCTGGATGCCATCTTTAAAGAAATGTCAGCGAATCGATCGGAGAATTTCTATGACAGCTTCTACATTAGAACTGGAAGTTAACGGGTATGTTGAAATCGAGCGATCGCAGGTTTTACCAACTTTAGATATAGAACTCCTGGCTCGCTGCATTAATTTATCCAACCAGTTCAAGCAGTCAATAAATTTCGGCAAGGAATTAATGTAGCTAGCTGAAACTCAATTTAAAGGATTTAAAAACATTTAAGCAAATGTATGCCGCAGCAATCGCAACTAACAACAACTCAAACTTTATATAACGAAGATTATTACCTTTGGATTAAGACGACGATAAACCAACTTCGTACTGGTCATTTTTCAGTTGTAGATATAGATAACTTGATTGAAGAGTTGGAAAGTACGGGTAGGAACGAAAAGCAAAGAATTAAAAGTTTATTGATTCGACTTATAGAACATTTATTGAAGCTTAAATATTGGAATGCAGAACGAGAGCGTAATGAAGGTCACTGGAGGGGAGAAATTAGGGCATTTCGTAGAGAAATTAAGGAGCGACTGAAAGATAGTCCCAGTCTTAAGACTTACATCTTAGAAATTTTTGATGAGTGTTACGAGGAAGCAAGAGCAGAAGCTAGCGATCGAACAAAATTGGCGATCGATACATTTCCGGTAAAACCAATTAATTCTTTGGAACAAATTTTAGAGGAGATGTAATTGTTTGACTAATTCTAACCAATGGCCAATTCCTTTTCTTGTTGGTTGTCCCGTGGCAGTGAATGTCCAAATCTCTCTTTTGTGTTGCGGGCCATAACTGATGTGAATCGGTCGATCGACACCGTAATAATACAAAGAATCAAACGGCAGCTTTTGTGATATGATCCAATCGATGATGCGATCGCTGCCCTCCCCAACAATCAGAAAATCGCAAGCAGCGCCTAATCTTTGGCAATAATATTTACCGTTTTTATTGATTTCATGAGCCATGTGCTGATCGATATCGGGCGCAACTCGACCGTTTTTTTGCCCCGTCTCCGGGTCTTTCTTATCTAGATATTTCTTCAAATCTTTCGAGCAAAATCCATAAGTCAGACGAAACTTATCGATGCCAAAAAAGTCAATAATTGGCTCTATAATAAAGCGATTTAAATCTTGCAGCGCTGTCAGCGTTTCTTCTCCATTTTGCGGATAAGGATCGATTTGAGAGGCATACTTATTATAAGTATTGCTACAAGTACAAAACTTCTCAATAGTTAAGTATTTTCCGAGTTTTATTTCTGCCATCACTTCTCGCTATTCAAACTAAAATTTGTATTGTTCCACTTGCATATTCCAAAGAGTTGCGTACTCACCTCCCTTTTCCAAAAGTTGCTCGTGAGTTCCTTCTTCAATTAGTTTACCAGCTTTTAATACGAGAATGCGATCGGCCATTTTAACCGAAGCCAAACGATGGGTAACTAAAATCGCTGTCTTACCGCGAACTAAGTCAAAAAAATGACTGTAAATTTCATACTCGCTGCGGGGGTCTAACGCCGCTGTCGGCTCATCTAAAATCAGAATTTGCGAACCTTCCTCTCGCACAAAAGCTCGCGCTAAAGCTAACTTTTGCCACTCACCCCCAGAAAGTTCCGTGCCGCCAAACTGCTTACCTAACAAAGTAAAATATTGCTCTGGCAAACTTTCAACTTTATCTGCAATTCCCGATTTTTCAGCAGCTTTTTTTAATCGCTCTAAATCGTCCATAGCTTCAATATCGCCTAATGAGATATTTTCTGCTATTGTGAGTGAATAGCGACAAAAGTCTTGAAACAGCACACCAATTTGCCGCCGCCATACAGCAATATCGAAATTTTTGAGACTTTCTCCATCTACCGAAATATTTCCACCAGTAGGATCGTATAACCTCGCTAACAGTTTAACTAATGTAGTTTTACCCGCGCCGTTTTCACCGACCAAAGCGACTATTTCTCCAGGGTGTAGGGTAAAAGAAATTCCCGCCAAAGCAAGCCTGCCATCTGGATAAGCAAAGTTCACATTTTCAAAAACAATTCCTGACTCGATCGGGTAGGGTACAGGTTTAGCAGGAATAGTCACGGACATGGTATTCTTGCTTATCAAGAATTTGAAAAAACGTTCCATAAAAAGGAGCGTTTCTTGCAGAATGAAACAATTATGTAATAAGTAAGTGAGGTTTTGTTGGATATAAGCTAAAGATTGAATAAAAAGCATCACGCTTCCTGGCGTAAGTTTGCCAGTAAAAGCTTGTTGCACTACTGAATAAAAAGCAAAGGCATTTCCCGCTGCGCTTAAAGCCGCAAAACCGCTAAAAGCAAAAGCTTGTTTACCCCGCAAACGACGCATGGTTTGATATTTATCTTGAAAAGCTTCTAAATAACGTTGGGTAAATAGGGAACCGAGTCCAAAAAGACGCACTTCTTTAGCGTAGGTATCTGTCAGCAGCAATGATGCGTAATACTGCATCCGACGAGCTTGGGGACTTTTTTGAGAAAGTGCTTGCCAAGCATCCCATTGGATTTTGAAAGACACGTAAGTTTGCGGCAAAGATGTTGCTAAAATTAATAAAGGTATCCACCAACCCAGGGGAGATACTAAAACCAACATACTGATAATGGTAAATAGTTCGGGAATGCCTTCAGTCAGGACACTTAATAAATAGCGCGGTTGATAAGCCGACTGTTCTTGAATTATTTGTAATTCATCGTAAAAATGGGAATCTTCAAACCGATTTATATCAACAAAGCTATTAGCTTTTAACATAATTTTCAAGTTGAGGTCGGCAATCAGCTTTTCGCTAATATTACGATGAGCTAGTTCTACCCAAGGTGGAAGGAGACTTTCTAAAAAAATTGTTCCCACCCAAAGCGAAACAAGGCTCCCTAGAGTCCAAAAATTATATTCTTTTACCGAACTCAAGATATCTGCTACTGTGTCTACAACTTGTTTGTTAATCCAAACAGCTATAGCTGGTATGAAACTTTGCAACAAAAGAGCGATCGCCAGAAATATAGTTTCTCTTGGCGCTGCTTTCCATAACAGGGGTATGGAACGGCAGAAAATTTTAGCGTAGTTGCATATCAGGTAAACTGTTTTTTTGAGTCTGGTGATTAAATTATTAGCCCACGAACCCATAATTGGCTATTCCATACTTGCTATGCTAAGTTAGCATAGACTTACGCAAAGAAACCGGGGTTTCTCTAAAATAGATATGTACGAAGAAACCTGCTTGATAGCCTGGGCGTGCGTAAGTTCTGTATCAGTTTAATTTTGTGCAATCTAGCTGGATGTGATTTTAAGCCGATCGCAAGCAGACTCACTGGCTTTCTTTATCTAAAAAAAATATTCAAAGCCTTGCTGAGTAAGGCTTTGAATATTTTTTTAGCTTATGAGCATCCTAAATAAAGAAGACCTGCTTACTGGTCAAGATTACTAGGCTTGTTCGAGTTGTCATCCTCTTGAGTCGGCTTCTTGAGGTTTCTTTGCGCTTCTAGCTCCTGTAGAGCCTTGTAAATCCACAGCTTTGATAGCTCAATAGTACTAATGCGATCGGGAATAGTTGACATACTTTAATAAAGGTGACTAACTCTATCTTTAAGAATAGTAAACCCAAAAGTATTCTTCATGAAGATATATACCTAAAAAATGAATTTTTTTGTACCCCGACACTTTTACAATTGGGCGAAAAGAGAACCCCAGTCAATGACGGCGGGTCTTGGGCCTTTATTAATCAACTCAAATACCTTTCTTTCTGTTCGCGGGTGGTAGAGCGATTCTACGCAAGCAGCCGCCACATCAATGCGGCTGCTGTCACCAGATAGAGTATCGCCAGTAGCGATCGCAATCCCTAACTTCCCACCCGTGTTGGCTTTTAGCAATGTGTTCAAGTCGTAAGAGGTATATGGGCCATCAATCAGGCGTCCCGGTCGAATAATGGTGTAGGGTAATTGCGATCGAATTATGGCTTGTTCTCCCTTAAGTTTGGCGTCCAAAACGCCAAAAGCATTAAGCAAGCTGAACGGGAATTTTTCTCTGCGTTCGATACCGCACGAGGAGACAAAAACGAAGCGTTGCAGATGGGATGGTGCCGCAGCGACGAGATTGCTAACACCTTCGCGATCAACTTTTTCAGGACTGTTCTTCGCTTTACTAAGGCGATATTCACTATTAAAATAAATTTGACTCCATTCCAGGAATTGTTCGATGGGATTTCCTGAAGAGGAAATATCGAAATCCCATCTCTGGGAAGGAAAAGCTGTTGTGCCGGTACAACAAATAATGTGGGTGATATCCGCCATTGCCTGTGACAGGGTATCGGGATAGCGGGTGTCTCCAAGTGCAATTTCCACGCGGTTTTCAAACATTTTTTGAGCTTTCTGGGAACTGCGGGTGAGGACGCGCACTGTTGCTCCTTTTTCCAGCAATTTACCGACCGTCAGTTGGCCAACGCCGCCTGTTGCTCCCGCAACCAATACTCGAAAGGACACAGCTGTATTTTTCCACGTTATGAGGTATTCTTTCTCAGCGTAATACAACCAAGGATAGTTTGGCATAGCCTGACCCACAAACGCTCGGCTGCTGAGGATGACTGCTAAGGGAGTAACTCCAGTACAATACTCTTACAAGCGATCGTCACTGCAAAAACTCACAGCTTTTTATGAAGAATACATATTCAGAAGAGTTAGATTATGCTTCGCAAATCATCAAAGAAGCTGGCTACTTATATATAAAGCAGCCACAAGCACCAGCCGACATATATATGAAAGGTGAATACGATGTAGTGACTTCTACTGATTATGCGATCGAGTCATTCATAATTGATAAATTATCTAAAAATTTCCCAGGCGACAAAATTTTATCGGAAGAATCCTACACCGAGTTACTAACGGATGAGAGGACGTGGGTAATCGACCCTTTAGATGGAACTAATAACTATGCCAGAAAAATCCCCACTTACGGTATCCAAATAGCTCTCTTAATTAAAAAACAACCTGTTATCGCTGCCATCTATTTGCCCGAACTTGAGGAAATGTATACTGCCCATGTCAATAACGGCAGTTATTTGAACGGTAGGAAAATATCTGTCAATTCATCTGTGGAATTAAATCAAGCTGTTATTTCAATGGGCGATTTCAGTAAAAATGGAGATAGAGTTGAAAAAAATCGGATTAGATTGTTGGGGATAGCAAAAATTGCTAATCGTATAGCTCAATTAAAAATGTGGGGTGCTGCCTGTTACGATTTGGCTTCTTTGGCTGTTGGTAGAACAGATGCCTACTTGGTTTATTCCTACGATCTATGGGATGTGATGCCGGGATATTTAATTGCGAAGGAAGCGGGTGCAATATTTGCTCAACTTACAGGTGAGCCTTTTGATGTAAGTGCTACAACTACGATCGGGGCGTCTAATCCTGAACTGATGAATGCTTTGTTAAAATTGCTCAAACTTTAATTAAACTGTTTTTAGGAAACATACTGAGAAGGATAAATTCAAAGGGAAATTATGCAGAAATTCACCACACAATTACGGGTGCGACACTACGAAATGGATGCTCTCGGTCACGTTAACAATGCCGTTTACCAACATTACTTGGAACAGGCGGGGATAGAACATACCGAAGACATGGGTTTTACAGTCGATCGCTACCGCGAGTTAGGTGGAGTATTCGTAATGCGGCGTCTGGAAATTGACTATCTGCGTCCTGCGGTAGCTGGCGATACATTAGAAATTACTACTTGGTTGCAAGAAATACGCGGTTCCCGCGCCATCCGACGTTACGAACTTCGCATTTTAGGAAAAGAAGATTTAGTGGTGAAAGCAGAAGCAACCTGGGTCTGGGTAAACTTGGCAACGATGCGCCCAAAAGCTATTCCTCCTGTTATGTTAGAAGCCTTCCTAGCTACTAAGCCACCTTCACTTACCGAATCGGTAAAAGCAATAGATAAAGGAGAATAAATTATTGTTTTAAATAATTCCTACTTTAGGTACAAGACTAACGAAAGTCTGTGGTGCAAAAATTGAAAATATGAACAATCTCGAACGTCTTGTAACTTTAAATCGCATCCGTAAATTCAGCCGCCTGATGGATAGCGCTTTCCGCATCCCAGTGATAGGCTTTCGGTTTGGATTAGATCCAATTATCGGTTTAATTCCCGGTCTTGGAGATATTGTCAGTACAGCCTTTTCTGCTTACATTATTTATTTGGCTGCGCGTTTCGGCTTACCGCCTGAAATTATGTACAAAATGATATTAAATATCGGTTTGGAAGCTGTAGTGGGTGCGGTTCCTCTGGTAGGCGATTTGTTCGATGCCTATTTTAAATCGAATATCCGCAACTTAGAGCTTTTAGAGAAACATCTGATGGTAGTCGAGCCAGAAATTATTGAAAAAAGCCCTCCTACTATTACCGATCGAGTTTCGTCAGATGGCGATCGCAGCATCTATCAAGAAGTTAATTCTTAGCTGCAAAGTTAGCCCCCGATCGCAAGTAGTTTAATTATTTTAATCGCCGTAGGTAGTAGGTATTGATAAAAATTATCGTTAATACCTACTATCTAATACCTATTATTGAGGAAGAGTACGATCGCAATACCGAGGTTTAAAAACCAAGGCGCACAAACCAGAAACCAAACGATACTTATACCAATAATCACAAGCGCGAATACGCCCAGAATTTCTGCGGTCGGTCGCTCTACGTTTGTGTGCATAAAAGTCCAAAAGGTGGTGATTGCCAGCAAGGGGGGAATAAATAAGTTAGCTAGAACCATTGCGGTTATCTCCTTTGTGAGTATCTATGGGTATAGAACAGCTAGTCAGCTTAGCTGCCGGTAGGTATATTATGGCTTATAGCCTCTTTTCCACCGATCCCCTGTGATATGATTCACAGGAAAATCTTGATTTACGCATCACACTATGCTGTCTAGCGTGGGATGGTTTCCACCTCCTACTCTAAGTTCACCCAATAGGATGAAATTTTAGTCTTTATCGGGCGTAAACGCAATCCTCAGCGGCACTAAAATCCCTATGTTGGCCCAGCGCTAAGGACTGTCGTTGGATCTGAGTAAGATATAAACGATCCCTCTGTTATCCGTGATGATGGTAAATCAACTATTTAGTGCGGCTAATCTCTTCGTTTTGCCCTTTTGGGCTTTGATGATTCTGCTACCAAACTGGGGCGTCACACGCAAGGTGATGGAATATTATATACCTTTTGTGGTATTGGCTGGACTGTATTTGTATTTGCTCTTCGGTTCGATTACACCGGAATCGGCGCAAGCTTTAGCTAATCCTCAGTTGGCTGATATCGCCCGCTTCTTTGCAGATGAGAATGCAGCAGCAGTTGGGTGGGTTCACTTTCTGGTGATGGATTTGTTTGTGGGGCGCTGGATTTACTGGGAAGGGCAAAAAACAGGAGTTTTTACGACTCATTCGATCGTACTTAGCTTATTCGCTGGCCCATTAGGATTGCTCTCTCACATTTTCACCAGTTGGATAACCCAGAAATTTTTCTCCCCCAAAGAATCTGAGTCTACAACTGCTGTTTAGTAGGTAGGGTGGGCGATGCCCACCAAAAAACTTCTCAAAGCCGTGGTGATAAAAACAAAACAATTTCAGGGATGGCGGAAATTATTCTTCGGAATCCGTACCCGCGTTCTAGTTTGGTATCTGATACTGATGGCTGCATCGGGTGCTATCTCTATACTAGCTGTCCGTCAAGTTCTCTCGGTACGTTTAGAAGAACGAGGTAAAAAAGTTCTCGTTCGAGAGGTAAAGCAATTTCAGCAATTAGTAAAAGAATGTCAGGGAAATAATTGCAAAGTTTCTACTTTATTTGACACTTTTTTATCTCGTCAGATTCCCTCTGACGGAGAATTTATTATCGGTTTAATGAACGGGAAAATTTACAAATCCAGTCCCGCTGCTTTGCCTGAATCACTTCGACATAATCAGAGTTTATTAAAACGTTGGGGACAACTAAACCGCCGCGAAAAAGGTGAGCTAGTCACGGCAAATGATACTATACGTTATTTGGCCGAACCCGTTATCATTGGGGGGAAAGTTCGGGGAGTGTTTGTTGTCATTCATTCAATGTATGAGGATTTGGAAAAGGTAAATGAAGTAACGGCTGTCATATTTTTCGTGACATTAATTTTATTAGGTGTTACTTCGGCTTTGACTTGGACTGTTGCAGGAAGAGTGTTAGTTCCTTTGCGCTTAGTTACAGCGACTGCTCGATCGATTAGCGAGTCGGACTTGACTGGACGCATTCCCCTACAGGGTGCGGATGAAATTGCGGAACTGACGGTTACGTTTAATGAAATGTTAGAACGGCTGGAGGCTGCTTTTACAAGTCAGCGCAATTTTATTAATGATGCTGGGCATGAATTGCGAACGCCTATTACTATTATACGCGGTCATTTGGAATTGTTGGGAGATGACCCGGAAGAACAAAGGGAAACGATCGATCTGGTGATGGATGAATTGGATCGAATGAATCGTTTGGTTAATGATTTGTTGTTGTTAGCAAAAGCGGAACGTACTGATTTTTTGAGCTTGGAGACGTTGGAAGTGGCAACGTTAACTGAAGAATTATTTGTCAAAGCTTTAGCTTTAGGGGATCGAAATTGGCAGTTGGAATCTAAAGCATCTGGTGAAATTTTAGCCGATCGTCAGCGTTTGACCCAAGCAATTATGAATTTGGCTCAAAATGCAGTTCAACATACCAAAGAAAATGATGCGATCGCTCTCGGTTCATCTTTCAAAAATGGCGATATTTGTTTCTGGGTTCGCGATACTGGGGAAGGAATTGCCGCGAGCGATCGCGATCGTATTTTCGAGCGTTTTGCGCGTGTTGCTAACAGTCGCCGACGTTCCGAAGGCTATGGTTTGGGGTTGGCAATTGTGAAAGCGATCGCAGACGCACACGGCGGAAAAGTTGAGTTAGAAAGTCAATTAGGAAAAGGTTCTATTTTTACATTAATTATACCAATAAAAACCTACTTATGCTAAAATGTAAATAACATTAATGCGTGCTTGGAAGGAAAATAAAATGAGTAGAACTCAGGCTAAGCCTAAGCGTTTTACGCTGGATGAATATCACAAGCTGACAGAAATTGGATTTTTCCATGAAGACGATCGAATTGAGTTAATTAAGGGAGAAATTATTGAGATGGCAGCAAAAGGTACGGCTCACGAAACTTGTCTGAGAAAATTGTGGAAAGAACTACCAATACTGGTGGGAGACAGAGGAACTTTACAATCTCAGGCTCCGATTATTTTACCGCCTAACAGCGAACCAGAACCAGATTTTGCGATTCTCCAAAACCGTCCTGATGACTATTTATCGGCTCATCCAAGTCCATCTGATGTGTTGCTGGTAATGGAAATTTCAGATTCTACTTTAAAGTACGATCGAGAAGTGAAATTGTCCTTATATGCTGAGGCGGGTATATCTGATTATTGGATATTTAATTTATTCGATAATCAGTTGGAAGCTCACAGCGAACCTTTTCAGAATAGTCAAGGAAATTTTGGTTATCATAATAGGCGGATTGTTTTACCAAATCAGATAATTGCGTTACCTTGTTTTCCCGATTTATCTTTGGATTTAAGTAGAGTATTTCCGCAAAAATTGAATGGTTAAATTAACTCAAAGTGGAAAGAAACCCGGTTTCTTAGAGAAACCGGGTTTCTGGGAGCAGCGATCGAAAAAATAAATTTGACTATATCCTTGACACCCAACTGGGTTTGTGCTATCTCTGAAAAAGATAGCTAAAAGATCCACAAACACATTTGATGTTGGTTGCGGCCTCAGCTGCAAGGATGGTGAGATCCGGCCAAGGGTCGGCCTAACCGATTGCACGATTACTCGTGCCAAGTGGCGGAAAATTGATTGAGGAAACCTGAAGAGGGATGATATTGTCTGCGACTGCATCGTATTTTCAAGAATTTAACATGGCGCATAGGTCATGGGTAAAACTACCTGTGTCTTATGCGCTTTGTGATTTGCTTGGGAATAGAGATGCGATCGCAGATAGTACCATCTCTCTCCATGTTTCCTCAATCAATTTTCCGCCACTTGACACGAGTAATCGTGCAATCGGTTAAGCCGACCCTTGGCCGGATCTCATCATCCTTACGGCTGAGACTTTGACCAGATAAATGTGTAGGTTGCAAGTTTTGCAATATGGGATATCTTATTTTTTGTAAGTTCCCTGTACAAGGTTTGTTGCAGCTAGATGTGCGATTTCTTGATGCTGTCCAGTCCAATAATTACTGGAGAAATCAAGATGAAACCTTCTGTTTCCCTCTATGCCGATTATCAGAATGTTCACTTAAGTGAATATTTAGGCATTTTATTGCTAGCATTTGCTAAATCAATAGGGCGTTTGATTGATGCAAAAGTCTACTATAATTCATTGTGTCCAAACCAGGCTTTTGTAATGGATAACCTAAAAATTCCTGGAGTTAAAGGTTTTAATGTTCCCTGTTCTTTAAAGAACAGCGCAGACAATCAATTGATCGCTGACTGTATTAAGGATGCCCATACTTTCTCTCCAGACATAGTTATTTTAGTTTCAGGAGATGGAGACTTTGCATACTTAGTAAGTAATCTGCAAAAATTAGGCATAAAAGTGATAATCTTTGCTCTACGAGGTAATGTAAAACAAAAGATGATTGAGCTTGCTGATGAATTCCACTTTATAGATGAATTAGCTGATTTAGTTGGGAAAAAAACTCAGCCTCAAATAGATACCACTTTGTCTATTATCGGTTACAATGAAGCTATAGAGTGTCTGCTTGAAGCTATCAAGACTGCGCCAACCAAAGGTCAGCTTACGCGATTTCCCATAATTGACAAATTGATGCGTCAGCTTTTTTCCCAGTATCAGGGAGCAAAGTCTATCCGTACACCTGATGGAAAGACATTTTCAAAGTTTTCAAAGTTTGTTAAAGCTGCGGCAAAGGATGGGAAGGTGCGAATTGACGAACAACAAGTGTTTTTAATTGAGCAATACAAAGCTGCTGCCTAAAGTTCCTAACCTTCTGCTTCCTATACCTCTCAGAAACCCGGTTTCTCCGAGAAACCGGGTTTCTCCACGACCTTCATTATTGGCGTTTTTTGATGACTACCAACTTAACAACGATACCCGCTGAAAGCGATAATACTTCTACGGATTATATGCAGTTAATTAACCCACCGAAAGGAGAGACACAATTGGAAGCAAAAATCCCCACCTTCAACAATGAAAAATTATTGCGCCAAGCCCTTACGCATCGTTCTTACGTCAACGATAATCCTGGCGAAGGAGAAGAAAATAACGAACGTTTAGAGTTTTTGGGTGATGCGTTGCTAAATTTTTTGAGTGGGGATTATCTCTATCGTCTTTACCCAGAAATGTCCGAAGATCAAATGACCCGTCGGCGTGCAGCTTTGGTAGATGAAAAGCAGTTAGCAAGGTTTGCGATCGAGCTTGGATTAGACTTGAGAATGCGATTGGGTATAGGTACAATTAAAGAGGGAGGTTTTACCAATCGAAATTTGCTCAGTAGCACCTTTGAAGCTTTTGTTGGTGCTTACTATCTGGATAACAATTGTGACATTGAGCCAGTCCGCGTTTTTATCAAAAAGCTGTTTAATTCCGTACCTGAAAGTGTAGTAGTTTCTCGCTCGAATGTAGATGCTAAAAATCAGTTTCAGC
>NZ_JACJUP010000090.1:0-10792 GCF_014748295.1 Planktothrix sp. FACHB-1355
GCAGCGTAGAAATTACCTGATAACCGATTGTGATTTGCAGATCCACCTGCCATAGGAATGATTTCTCCATCAATATATTCGTTTTTGGAGTCAGCAGCCTCTTCTAGTTCCAGATATTCCTCTGGCGTGTAGTATCGCCGTTGTGTTATTTGCATATTTTTTTAGCGATGCGATCGCACTCAAATAATTTTACTAAATCCTTACTCAACAGTTTAGCGCGTTTAGATAGTCGCCGAGCGATGAATGGCGAGTAAATTAGTTCAAAGCGATCGCCCTTTTTAATTAAGCTAAATTAGGCGATCGCTTTCTCGATAAATTAATGTAGATTTCAGTTACTATTTTCTGGCGGTAAAGTCAGGATATCGACACCTGACTCAGTTACAACCACCGTATGCTCAAATTGGGCAGAAAGTTTTCGATCCTTCGTCACAGCAGTCCAACCATCTTTAAGGATTTCAACTTCCCACGAACCCTCATTAATCATAGGTTCGATCGTAAAAACCATACCCGGTTTCAAACGCAAACCTGTCCCCCAGATACCGTAATGGAGAATCTCAGGTGCAGTATGAAAAATGCGGTGAACCCCATGTCCGGCAAAATCTCTCACCACAGAAAAACCTTGAGCTTCCGCGTATTCTTGAATAGCAGCACCGATATCGCCGACACGCGCCCCAGGTTTGACTTCTGCAATACCTCGCATCATACTCTCTTGCGTCACCTCCACCAACTTTTGCGCTTTCGGTGAAGGCGTACCGACAAAGAAAGTTTTGGAAGTATCGCCGTGATAGCCGTCAACGAGAGGCGTCACATCTATATTAATGATGTCGCCCTCTTTGAGAATTTGCTTAGCGTTAGGAATACCGTGGCATACTACTTCGTTAATGCTGGTGCAGATAGATTTAGGAAATCCCCTGTAGCCAAGGGGCGCACTTTTGGCCCCACGAGCCCTAGTCCAGCGTTCTGCCTCATCATTGATTTGTAGCGTGCTTACCCCCGGTTTTACCATCGGTTCGAGAAAATTGAGGAGTTCGGCAGCGAATTGGCCAGCCTGACGCATTTTTTCGATCTCCCGGCTGGATAAAAGCTCGATCGTCTCGCGTTTCATACTATTTTTTCCTTAATTTGAGTTTTTCCAGTAGAGTTACCTCTACATCAGCTAGCTTTATTGGAACTCGTCTCTTCACTTGGGACGTAGCGCAACAGGTCAGAAGGCTGGCAATTGAGTACCATACAAAGCTTTTCTAGCGTAGTACGGTCTAGACGGGGAGGCATCTCGTAGCTGTTTTTCAGTTTATTCACAGTGACGTGGTGAAGACCAGCCCGACGCGCCACTTCTCGGTAGTCCATTTCTCGGTCTGCCATGACAGCAGCCAAGCGCCATTTGATGACCATTGGGTTGTGTGCGTATCTTAGTTGAAATTAATTAAGATTTAGCTTAACATGAAATTTGTTAGTCAAAACTGCTAACAAAGTAATTATATCCCCAAAAATAACACGCGATCGCACTTCCCAATCGTGCGATCGCATCGTGTCGTCGTTTCTAACTTATCTCTAGGTAGAAGCAAAAACTCGATCGACTTCTCCTTGATTTCATAATCTCCCCAATGCAAAATTCAGTCATTGGGGAAAACCCTACTCGATCGGTGATACATTCCCCCCTTGTGTGAAAAACTACGATGAAAGTGGCAGATTAACGAAAGTAGGAAAATCCGTACCTACCGTTCGGTTGGCCTCAGCGAACACCATCTCTTGCCTCTGTTACATTAGTTTGTAGAAAGCTAAAAAACTCTACAAATTGGCTGTTAATACTATGAATAATCTCTCAAACCGATCTTCAGAATTCTTTGGCAACCAAAGTGAAGGCAGCAACTTGCTGTGGCAATACGTCCAATCTCTCAATCCAGAGACGATCGCCCACCTCTCCAAACCCTCTCCGGAAGCAGTTCAGGTAATAGAACGCAACCTTGTCGGAATGTTAGGAGGTTTACCTCACGAACACTTCGACGTAACAATTACCACAACGCGGGAAAATCTCGGTCGGCTTTTGGCTTCTGCAATGATGAGCGGCTACTTTCTGCATAATGCCGAACAACGTATGGGATTTGAAAAATATTTGCAAGCAGTAGAAAGCAACGAGAACGGAAACTAACATTTCAGACGTTGGGGTCATTCAGTCAAAACAGAGCAACAAAAACTACCAAAGCGAGTAGGTAGATCAACAATATCTTCTGTCTTCAAACCACTCCTCGCAAGTAACTTGCTGAACGCCTTTCAACCCCAAGCTTTCTAAATGGGATATCCATTCATCGGCAGAGTCTTCTATACTAAGAGCGCCCAGCACCCTTGCCACATCAGCGACCTCTGGAAGGGTTAATAGTTTATATCCTTGCCAATCCGCCTCTAGACGCAGCCAATCCGGTACAGTGCGCTCATCAAAGTGAATAGAGCTTTGGTAATCTGCCCTGAAACAGTACATTTGACACTTGGACATGGTTCGCCAGTTTTTCAACATCGGCTACTAATGTTAGCGTAGCGTGTTTGCTGTGGCAATGTAGAGACATTGCACATCCCATCATCCATTAATTAGTGCAGCAGGAAACACCTGCAAGACAAGAAAGCTTAACTAAATCCTTCTTTCTAGCTTGCCCCATTAACTTAGTGGCATCTGAAGCTGGTAAGGGACGACTGAAAAAGTATCCCTGCATATGTTGGCATTCAAGAGTGTGTAAAAGCTCTTTCAATTGTTCTGTTTCGACTCCTTCTGCTACTACTTTGAGATTGAGCCCTTGCCCCAAAGCAATAATCGCCGTAATGATAGCGACATCATTGGGGTTTGTGATTAAATCCCTTACAAAAGATTGGTCAATTTTTAACGTGTGAAATGGGAATTTTTTGAGATAGCCCAAGGAAGAGTATCCCGTCCCAAAATCATCCATTGCTATCCCCACTCCCATCCGCTCGAATTCCATCAAAATTGAACGGGTTAACTCGGCATTCTGCATAGCAATACTTTCAGTAATTTCTAATTCCAAAAACTGCGGATTTAAACCTGTATCGGACAAAATCTGCGCTACCATTTCTACCAAATTTGGTTGCTGAAATTGTCGGGCTGAAAGGTTGACTCCTATGCGTATAGGCGGTAAACCAGCATCTTGCCAAGCTTTATTTTGCCTACAGGCAGTTCTTAAAACCCATTCGCCAATAGGTACGATTAGCCCAGTTTCCTCTGCGAGGGGAATAAATGTGGCAGGGGAGATAAACCCAAGAGTAGGGTGTTGCCAGCGGATCAGGGCTTCCATTTGGATGATTTCCCCTGCGATCGTATTAACTTGAGGTTGGTAGTAGACGACAAATTCTCCCCGTTCTAAGGCGCGGTGCAGACTGTTTTCGATAATTAACAATTCAGAAGTTCTGGAATTGATTGCCGGAGTATATATGCAGTATGTATTGCGCCCTTGCTCTTTCGCACGACATAGTGCCACATCTGCATTTTTGATCAGTGTTTCCGCATCTTCACCGTCATTAGGATAAAAGGCTATGCCGATACTGCTGCTTATGTGCAATTGATGACCGTTGATATAAAAGGTTGGTTTTAAGGCTGCCAAAATTCTTTGGGCGATTTTCACAGCATCTTCTACATATCTGATTTGGGGTAATAGCAGGGTAAATTCATCACCTTCCCAACGGGCAATGGTATCGCATTGTCGCAGACAGCCGCTTAGCCTATGTGCCACTTCTTGTAACAAGCGATCGCCCATCGCATGACCCAAGGTATCGTTGATAGCCTTAAAGCGATCTAAATCTAGAAACATCACAGCCAACATATCTCCCGTCCGATGGGAAGCTGCTAAGCATACCGAAAGGCGATCGTTGAATAGCATCCGATTGGGTAACGCTGTCAGGAGATCGTGGGTGGCTTGATAGCGAATTTTTTCTTCTGCCTCTCGGTGAAGAGTAACATCGCGGAAGCTAAATACTCTGCCTACTATCTTTTTGCCTACAATCTGCGGCTGCGAATAGCGCTCAAAAATTCGACCATCTTTAAATTTTATGAAGTCCCTAGATTCTGCTGTCGATTGCGCGAACAATTCTCTAATTTTTTCAACAAAATTTTCGGTTTCTGCTAGTTGATTTGTCATATAAGCTAGCAGTTGCTCGTCGAGAAAAGAGCCGATCGCAGATGTGGGTATTTGCCACATTTCGATAAACTTCTGATTATAAATGATTATTTTTCCCTGTTCATCTACTGCGATAATAGCATCCGCAGTAGATTCGAGTGTGGCGCAAAGTAGAGATAGGGATTTTTCTAATTCCTGTTCGGTTCGCTGGTGTTCCGCAATCTCCCTTTGCAGTCGATCGTTCGCACTTTTTAAGGAGGCTGTGTGCTGCAAAACTTCAATTTCTAATTCTGCTTTTGTTTTTTTTAGATCTGACTGGGCTATTGCACCCTCTAGCGCGTGGGAAATTGCCGTCGCTACTGCACGCAAAAAGTTTACTTCGGAGGAATTCCATGCGCGTGCTTCGACACAGTTAGCACAAACGATAAATCCAAACAAATTACTATTGACTACAATTGGCAAAACGAGTAAAGAAAGTATGTTTCGATCTTCTAGAAACAGACGTTCTGAATCTGGAAATTCTGTGATTGTACCTGCAATAATTTCGCCCTCTGCTAACAAATGCGCCCATCGAAGAAAAAAGTCTTCATCAGAAAGGTTTTGAAGTATAGGACGATCGATTTTTAGCTCCACACTGGGGTAGCACCACTCAGCACACTGGCGCATCCCCAGACAGCCCTTGACATTGCGATCGTTCTCGAATAAGTAAATGTGGCTTGCACCGGAAGCTTGTCCCAAGAGTTCTAAAATTTGTACATAAAAGTTAATGTTGTCGTCAAAAGCCGATAATCTGCGTTCTACTTCTAGCAAAGCCGCGAGGTAGCGATCGCGCTTTGCCACGGCTTCTCTACCAGTATGGAATAGCAGCCACAGACCGACCGCAGACGCTAGACAAGCGATTGCGGATAATGCCACGAATTTTGGATCGAAGCGTCCAACTGCATCGATTTGCTTTACAGCCATACACCCATAACATATGGTAGCAATCGCTACACTCATCCCAATGAAGCCAAAACATAGCTTGTCCGAACTTTTCTCGTTGAAGCTGGTCACTCTTAACGCAGATACTGATGCCACAATTACTACTACCATCAAGACAAAGATGATTTTAGGGTCGTAGGCGATCCACATTGGTAATTGGTAAGATCCCCCAGCAACGAAGTGCATAGACCAAATGCCGATTAAAAGAGCGATCGCACCACCCAGCCACATCTGACGGGCAAGCGCTACCGCTACCGTTAGTTGAAAAGACCGTTCTAGTGCTGTATAAGAGGCAACAATTGCAATGAGAGTGGAAAGGAATACCAAGCGGATGTCATAAATGCTTAGCAGAGCTATACCTATGTTTGCCATGTTATAAGTTTTTCTATCACTATTATTTATTTTTGTTTAAGGATGCTCTTTCGTTTCATTTAGCTATAAAAAGTTTTTAATAGAAATGTAAAGTTTTTGCACAAAGGGGGATAAGCAGTGTTGATAAGCTGTAGAAAAAGGCTGAGCGAGAACTCGCTAACGACGATAAAGTCGGTAGAGCGAGCATAAACTAATCAGTCTTAGTCGTCAGATGCCGAAAAACATAATTGACTATCTCGCTCCGAGATATAACCAGCAAAATGCCCTTATGGAAAAGTGAAATAAAATAGGAGGCCCCTCTAGTTTTCTGAGAGAGGGGTTTCTGAGTGGGGGACACCGAAGCGACTTTTGTCGTGAGAAATTACTAAATTCGCTGATAAGCCTTATAGACTTTAGTTTTGTAACCTTTAACACCATTAGCGACCACACCCAAGACAGCAGCACCCGCGATATTTAATCCATCTAGGGCTTTGATAGCCATGAAGCGGTCTGTCTTTTCCAGCCCGATCACCATGACAAGCCCATCGGTATAGGCAGCTAAGAGGTTAGCGTCTGCCAAACCGACCACAGGGGGAGTATCATAAATAACCAAGTCGAAAAAGGCTTGAAATTGCTCCATTAAATGCCGCATCTTTTCAGAAGAAAGTTCTTTAATTGGGTCTGGCGGAATTGAGCCAGCAGTCAGCACAAAGAGATTTTCCTGAGAAGGCGATCGCTGGATTACCTCATTCAATCCTATATCTGAAGAAATTACTTCGCTCAGTCCTCGCACGTTCGGTAAACCCAACTTTTTGTGAATCTTGGGACGGCGCAAATCCGCGTCCACCAGCAATACCCGCTGACCGATCGCAGCTGCTGTCTGGGCCAAGTATACCGCAACCGTAGATTTACCATCTCCAGGTGTAGCAGAACCGATTATTAAAGATTGGATCGGTTTATCGGGACTCAGCAAACGAATATTGGTATACAGAGAGCGGAATGCTTCTAATAAAGGAGAAGAAATATATCCTTGGGGTTTAGCATTTTTAGAAATGACAAGATACTTACCAGCCTGTTTGCTTAAATTAGCTATGATTGGTATGCGAGCTAGTTTTCCAGAATTTTTGGAGAAGCTTTTTGCTTCTTTTGCAAAAGGAACTATTCCCAGTACTGGTAGTTTAGTTTCCTCTTCAACATCTTCCGGACTGTGGAAAACATTATTAAAAATTTCTACAACAACAGCAGAGCCAATCCCTAATACCAATCCCAAAACTGCCCCTAAAATGTAGTTTTTCTTATTTACAGGAGCCGCTTGCGGATTGCCATCTTTGTCCCGAGGTATTTCAGGAGGAGTAATTAATTCCCAAGGTAATTCTTGTTGAGCAGAATCTATCCGTAGCGCATCTAACTTAGTTAAAAGCTTGTTTAAAGCATCAGTAGCAACTTCTAATTCGCTATTTAATTCCGCATACCTACGTGCCACTGCTGGAAACTCTTTCATTTGTTTTCTTATATTATTTTCAGCTTGCATAATGATTTGGTTGCTAGCCTCTAGTTCTTGGATTTTCCCAGCGGCTTTCTCCAAAATAGTTTCCGCTTCTTTACGGGAAAGTTTAACTAAATCCTGCTGCTTTTCCCGTAGTGCGATTAAGCTTGGGTGCTTCTCACCCCATCGAGCTGACTTTTCCGCAATTTCGGTGTTGAGATCGTGAATCTGTAATAGTAATCGAGTGTAAGCGGCCTCGTCTTCACTCAGTAGCGCCTCAATATTTCCTTCATCAAACAGTTTTTTATGGGTAGTGTAGTTGACTCGTGATTGAGCTAGTTCTGCTTGAATATCTACTCGTTTTTTTTCAAGCGCAAGGGCGTGTTCGGTCAACGTTTGGCTGACTTTCCCGGGTTCGATTAAGTTTGATTGTTGCCGCAGTTTTTGCAGTTGTTCTTGCAGCATATTCACTCTCTGTTCGCGTTCTGGTAGTTGAGCTTGAATAAACTCAATACCCTGGCGTAGCTTTGTTTGACGATCTTTCAGACTGTACTTTAAATAAGCTTCTGCTAATTTATCTAATACAAATTGTACTTTTTCTGGATTTTTATCTTTGTAACTGACACTTAAGAGCCTCGTCCCTGACTTCTCTTTCATAGGCCGCTCTATTGTTAACTGTTCCATCAGTGTATCGTAATCAACGCCGCGATACTTTTCTTGAATTTTTTCTATGATTGGAACCATCAATTTTGGGCTTCGCAAAACCCGAATTTGTGTTTCGTAATCCAAAGTAAAATCTTCTATTGTTAATCTATTTTGTTCGCCTACAGTTTGCGAGAGTAATGATACTAACTTATTTTCCGAGGTCGTTACAGGCTCAACTAAAAGCACAAATCTACCTTCATAACTTTTAGGCTGATCCTTTAGTTTGTAAGCGATCGCACCAGTTACTACCAGCGCTACTGTAGCGATTAAAATAATCCTTCGTCGCCCAGCCGCAAATATTTTACTCAGATCCTTGAGCAATTTCTCTTCGTCGCTTTTTTCCGACTCGGTTTTGTATTTAGCCGGCAACGATTGCGGCAGATTGCCATTTTTTTTTGTCCAGGATTGATAGTATGGTTCGGTATCCATTTGGTTCCTATGTATTTTTTATCACTAATATTGCCAAAAAGTTTGTATTTATTTTTAATCCTCTAGCACGCGAACATATCATAGCGTAAACCTTATTGCGTTGGCTGCTTTACAATCGTCTAAAAATCTCTAAGATTGTCAGCGGAATATTGAATAATTGGTTACTCCTAGTGGCAGGGGTTAAAACAGTATCTACCGTGTCAGCGATGCGTGCTATACCAGAGCGCCTTACAACAATAACGTCGTTATTGCGAAGTTGGGGATTAGTTTGCTCGTTAATTCCTTGGGACATATCCACACGTACCGATCGTCGAGACACACTACCATTACTGTTGAGGCGAATTAGTTCAACTGTATCTCGATGAGCGCGAGCGTTGTTGAATCCTCCCGCTACCAACAAAGCCTGATTCAAGGTAGTGTTGGGGGCTACCCTTAAGCTCCCAGGTGTTTTCACTTCTCCGATCACAGTCACTTGAATATTAGCAGGAGCAAAACTAGCCGTAGCTAGTTGTTCTGCCTCTGCTGGGTTGACATCGGTAGCTGTGGGAACAACGATCGTATCTCCATCTTGCAATATCGCATTTTGTCGCAAATCTCCTGTCTGTAAGAGTTGCCAGAGGTTCAAACTGATTATTTGTTGCGTACCTGCTCTAGTAGCGCGGCGTAGCTCGATCGAGCGAATATCAGCTAAAGATGTAATTCCCCCAGCCAGCTCAATAGCCCTGATGACGGTTGGCAAGCCCAGATTTCTTGGCTCAGCAGCTGTGCCTCCTCCCACTACAACGTAGCTCCCCGGTCGAAAAACTTCCCCTACCACAGCTACAGTGCGTGCTTTTTCTGGATCTCCGATTAAACCCGCAGATGCGATCAGCCTTGTTTCTCCTACACTCAGGTTAGCCGCAGTCGGAACAAAAATCGTGTCTCCATCTCGCAAAATGGCGTCTTGACCCCGATCGCCTGCCTGTAAAAATTTCCAAAAATCGATATCGATCGTTCTTTCTCGACTAGATGTTTGCGGACGACGCAGCTGGATACGACGAATATCAGCCGTTAGGGTAAATCCCCCAGCTAGCTTGATTGCTTGGATGGCCGTGGGGTATTGCACCCCAGACTGGTATCCTTGTCCTTGCGCCAACGTAATGGAGTAGGAACCCGGGTTATTCACTTCTCCAGAAACTAAAACATTTACAGGCCGAGCAGACAAAAGCGTTACCGTCACAACGGGACGTTTCAAGTAGGGAGCGTATCGACGCTCGATCGCCCGAGATGCTTGTTCTGTCGTCAAACCCTGGATCGAGATCCCGCCAATCAATGGCAGCGTGATGAGGCCACCTAACGGGACTTGTAACTCTCCCCCGAGTTGCGGTTCCTCGAACACATCAATCCGAATCCGATCTCCTCCCCCTAATGTATAGTTTGCTTCCGCTTGTACAACGCTGGCAGTCGGTCGGGGTGAAACAGACCTTTGTCCCCTTGGCCGCTGCGCTTGGCTGGGATAGGTAACAGCGATGGTTATTGACGCTAACAGCGTCATAGCTGTAAGGGGATAAATTAGTTGTTTGTAACAAAAAATAACAAACATATCCGACCTATACACCAAATATTCTTCTTCTAAACTTAACGCAGGAGCAATGTGGTTGCTCTGGCCTGACTGGAAAACTCTTTACCTTAATGGCTAGAGTGAATGGAACGACTTCTACTACTGGAAGTCGATCTACCGAGTTAGTAGATATTTATGCTGTTGCACGGCAGGAATTCTTAAAGTATGCTGAATCAAAACTCGGTAAGTTTCTGGGGTAAGTTCGAGTGAACCACGTACCCTTAGCGATTTTGATCGCTTGTTACAACAGACGCGACCAAACTTTGAAATGTCTGCAAGCGCTTTACGAGCAAAATGTCAGTTGTGACGTATACCTCGTAGATGACGCTAGTTCTGATGGTACATCGGATGCAGTCAGGGCAAACTATCCGACTGTCAAACTGATTGCAGGCAAGGGCAACTTGTTCTGGGGTGGCGGAATGCGACTGGCATTTTCCGAAGCTCTTAAGGTTGGTTATGACTATTATCTTTGGCTCAATGACGATACCACTCTCGAAGCTGACGCGATCGGCAAACTGCTCGATACCCACAATAAACTTGCATCGCAAGGTTATCCCAATTCGATCGTCGTCGGCTCGACGCGAGATCCCGTCAGTAAAAAGCCTACTTACGGCGGTCAGGTGCGTTACAACCGTTGGCGTCGCCTCAAATTTAAATTGGTAGAAGCGGGGGAGTCACCCCAGCAATGCCAAACAATGAACGGTAACTGCGTGCTAATACCTGCTGCGGTAGCTGAAAAAGTTGGTAATATAGATGATGCTTTCCCCCACCAACTAGGAGATTACGATTACGGACTCAGGGCGCGTCAAAAGGGGTGCTTGCTGTGGATAGCCCCTGGTTACATAGGTACTTGTTCGAGAAACTCCTATGGCGGCAGTTGGAAAGATTCAAACCAACCTTTGGCTAAGCGTTTGGAAAAAGTGTTTAGTTTGAAGGGTATGGAGCCAAGGGAATGGAAAATATATACGAAGAGACATGGCGGAATGTTTTGGTATCTTTATTGGATATTTCCTTACCTACGAGTAATTATTTCGTCAGTGTTCAAACAAATGGACTATTCTTCAACAGAGCTTTAAACTGGTTTGACAACTTAAAAAAAAGCGTGGTGGGTAAAACGGAATT
>NZ_JACJUP010000900.1:0-3033 GCF_014748295.1 Planktothrix sp. FACHB-1355
ACGGCCAATTTGCGACAAGCTTCTATAAATAAAGCTGGATCGGGTTTGCTTGGGCCCTCATCTACTCCCATTTCTAACTGGATGTAATCATTTAGCTGATGTCGCTTGACAAATTCTTTCACTCGTGCTGTTCGAGAAGCTGACAGCATCCCTAATTTTAATCCTGCTGCTGATAGAAATTGCAGCACTTCCAAACAGCCGACAAATAGAGGGGAAGGCGGGGTATTTTGGAAAATGCGATCGGCTTCTTCAAAGCAGCGACGTGCTATTGCCAAAGATTCCAACCACCCGCGTCCGGTTTCGGCGATATAAGCAGCGGCGGCAATTTCATTTTCGCGACGACTGCCAACTGCCATCAAGCCGGTGGGATCGAGGATATTGCCATTAATACCAAATGCCATTAACAATGGATCGCCGATTCCTGGAATTTGGGCATCAATCATGCGAGCTCGTTTTTGTCCGAGGTTTCGCAAATACTCTTCAGAATTTTCTAGCGTACCATCTTTGTCAAAAATTACCGCTTCGATATTTGGGAAAGATACTTCCCGACAGCGAATAGTTACCAAAGTTTTTTACTCCTCCGAAAAACTTACCCAAATCTAAAATTAAAGGTTTCGTAGAAATAAGAACGTTCTAACCGACTTTTATCGGTTGCGATAATTAAGCGCAAATAAAAAAAGAGGGCAGATCCCTCTTTTTGCAATCGAGTCAATCTGCCGCTATTCTTCTGTTGCGGATACGATTTCTTCTTCAGGGATTGTTTCTTCAGCAAGCGGTTCGACTGCTTCGACCGCTGCTTCAGTGACAACTGGTATTTCAAGACGAGCAGGTGCAGCACCTTGCTGTTTGGCTTTCATTTGCTCGCGATACTTAGCAGCCATTTCTTCTGCCATTTCGTAGACGCGATCGCGATTTCTGATCATATCACCAGCTTCTGGTTCCAGCTGCTTGGTGGAAAGTGAAATCCGACCTCTCTCAGCATCTAAGTCAATGATCATCACCTTAATTTCATCATTGACGTTGAAGACGCTGTGAGGCGTATCGATATGTTCGTGGGAAATTTCGGAAATGTGCAGCAAACCGCTGACTCCGCCAATATCGATGAAAGCACCGTAAGGTTTGATTCCCCTTACCGAACCTATCACCACTTCTCCGACTTCCAGTCGGTTCATCTTGCGCTCTACCAATGCGCGTCGGTGACTCAGCACCAAACGATTGCGGTCTTCGTCTACTTCCAAGAACTTGAGGGGCAATTCCTCTCCCACCAATTCTTCTTTCGGTTTGCGGGTGCTGATGTGAGAACCTGGAATAAAGCCACGCAAGCCTTCAATTCTTACCAATGCTCCGCCGCGATTGGTGGCAAAAACGCCCGATCTCACTGTAGCATCTTCTGCTTGCAATTGACGCACTCGCTCCCAAGCCCGCATATACTCAATGCGTCGAATGGAAAGCGTCAGCTGTCCTTCTTCATTTTCATCTGTGAGGATGTAAAATTCACGAGTTTCGTTTGATTGCAATACCTCTTCCGGAGCGTCAACCCGGTTTATTGACATTTCCTGGATGGGTATATATGCCGCTGTTTTAGCACCAATGTCAATCAGAGCGCCTCTCGGCTCTATACTGAATACCGTACCAGCTACAATATCACCGGGATTGAAGTGATAATCATATTTATCGAGTAGAGCGGCGAAGTCGTCGTGAGTGAAGCCTATTTCTGCTGTTGCTGTTTTCTGATTGACCATGCAAATCGTTTCCTGGTAATTATGTTTGTAAAAGTTGCGCCTCCTGTCGATGTATACGCACTTTGGTAATGTGCAGCCTACACCTACAAGCCTCCAAGCCGTATGGGCAGCTGTTGGCCAGCTGCACGATTTAGAGTCCAGATTAAATATTTTAACTTAAGTCCATCAATTCGGATGTAGTTTCTATTCATGCGATCGCCCGCGACCTTCTAGCTGAGTCGCCGATCGAGAACATCTGCTTGTCATTTACCCTATTGAGGTTTTCATAGAAGCAACCTTTGTATCTTAATCAGCTTTCAAACTGCATATTATGGCTATTTTGGCAAGGGGATTATGTGAAACACAAAGTTCTAAATGTTACAATGGCGTCGCCAAAGAAGCGGCGGTTTCCAGTTCTTCAGTCTCGGATAAGTGTTGTCGCTCACCTGTAACTGTGGTATTGCCTACCGATGCAGTTGCTCTGCTCGTACTTAACTGATTTAAAGTATCCACAAAATCTTTAATACTTTGGAATTGGCGGTAGACAGAGGCAAAACGTACATAAGCTACCTCGCTCAGAGATTGCAGCCTTTGCAGAATCATCTCTCCAATTTCGCTGCTGGTGACTTCTCGTACCTCTCGCTGCTGGAGTTCCGATTCCACTTCATCAACGAGAGCTTCCAGTTGTATTTGAGCTAAACCGGTTTTCTGACAGGCGCGAACGATACCGCGCAGCAATTTAGAACGATCGAAAGATTCCTTTCGACCATCTCGCTTAATCACCGTAATCGGAACAAATTCAATTTGCTCGTAAGTTGTAAAGCGACGTTTGCAGCGCAAACATTCTCGTCGTCGCCGGATACTTTGTCCTGCTTCTGCGGAACGAGACTCAAGCACGCGGTTATCTGGGAAGTGACAGAAAGGGCAGCGCATAGTCGATCGATTGATTTATTGTAGGTTAGGTAGGTGCGAATGCGATCGCATAGCGAAAACGCGAAAAAAACGCGAAAGCCAGCTGTTACTTTCGCTCTGGCTAATGCGAGATGACCAGATGAGTAGCAGCGGCTTTTATTGTCGAACAGTTGCTTTTACAGCTGGGGAGATGAGATCGACGAGCTACTTCTTCTCGATCCGAGGAGGTTCGCGGAAGGCGATCGCAAAAAACAGGATGCCCAACGTAATCGCGAAAATCAAAACGTAAGCAATGCTTTCCATATCAAAATTTCCTGACTATTCAGTCACTTATCAGTCTACCAAGGGATTCGGGACTGTGAAAGCCAAAAGTAAAAAGTAAAGATCGGAAGAGCGTCGT
>NZ_JACJUP010000901.1:0-3012 GCF_014748295.1 Planktothrix sp. FACHB-1355
AGGGAACTGCCTTTATTACCTTATTTGTTTGGAGTGCTGTCAGTCAGCGGGTGGGCAAAAAAGCCGTTTATTTTATGGGTATGAGCCTGTGGATTTTGGCGCAGGGGGGATTGTTTTTCTTGCAGCCCAGTCAAATATCCTTGATGTACGTTTTGGCGGTGATGGCAGGTTTTGGCGTTTCTACGGCTTATCTTATACCCTGGTCGATGCTGCCAGATGTGATCGAAATGGATGAATTGAGAACGGGACAGCGCCGGGAAGGGATATTTTATAGTTTTTTTGTACTGCTGCAAAAGGTAGGTTTGGCTCTAGCAGTTGCCTTGGTGCTGCAAAGCTTGAATTGGGCTGGTTACCTTGTGCCTACAGCCGAAAATCTCAGACCGATTCAACCTGCTTCTGCGCTTTTGGCAATTCGCGTTGCTATTGGCCCGCTGCCTACTGTTGCTTTAATTTGCGGTTTGGTGCTGGCATATTTTTATCCGATTACTCGCGAGGTTCATGCAGAAATATTACACAAGCTGAGAGAGCGCGATCGGTAGATAATTTCAGATTTTATATTTGAGATTTCAAATTTCATTTTGAAATTTGAAATCTCAAATTAACGATTTGGTAATTCGATCCGAAAAGTTGTCCAGCCATCACCGCTTTTTACGTTAATAGTTCCTCCCATTTGTTCCACCAGTTTCTGGACTAAAGCAAGTCCCAATCCAGTACCGCCTTGTTTCCAAAGATCGGCTTGTAAAACCCGATAAAACTTTTTAAACACATGGGATAATTCGGCAGGCGGAATTTCGACTTCATTGCTGACGGCAAGTACAATCTTCGGGACACAGGAACAGGAAGTAGACTCTTGGAGTGAGACATCTTCTCCAGCTAAGTGGTGGGAGACGCGCAAAATTATCCCGCCACCAGGCGGAGTATACTTACAGGCATTGTTGAGCAATTCTGCCACAATTCGTGCCAGTCCAGCGCGATCGCTAACTAGGGGCGGAACATCGGCTGGTAGTTCAATTTGGAGATTTTGCCCGCGTTCGAGGGTACGACTGCGGAATGGTTCGATGATGTTGGGTAGCCATTCTTGCAAGTTTAGCGATTCGGCGAGGGAGAGGGGATAAGATGATGCTTCTAAGCGCTGTAAGTCGAGGAGGTCGTTAATGAGTTCTGTTTCGCGATCGCACTCGGTTTTCAATATTTCCAAATAGCGCTGATGTCGTTCGCCGCTGGGCACAATTTTGAGCATTTGGATCGCCATTTTCATGTTAGCCATAGGCGTCCGCAATTCGTGGGAAACTGTACTCAAAAAGTCATCTTTAAGCAAGTTTAGTTTTTCCAGTTCTGCCACTTGCTCTTGTTTGAGATGATTGAGTTTTTCCAGTTCTACCAATTGCTCTTGCTTAAGTTGGTTGAGTTTTTCCAGTTCTGCCACTTGCGCTTGTGCTGCTTGATAAAGCCGTGCTTGACGAATCGCGATCGCGCACTGATTTGCTACCTGCTGTACCAAACGTATTTCTAACTCGCTATAGCTGTGTTCTTTGTGATTAATTAACCACAAATCTCCCAAAAGTCCTTCGTTATCGAAAATGGGGCAAGCCAGCATTGCCACCCGTCCCCGCACTGGATTTGGAAATATCGAACAAAACTGGAAATATTGTTTTTCTAATAGCTGAGTGTAGATTTCCGGATAGTTTGCCATATGGGCAACACGTCCCTGTTGCGCGGGTATTGAGACTGCATATTCGTGGCAAACTGTGGTAATTCCCTTTTCTAAATCGTATATAGCTGCATTGCAAGAACCGATATTTAGTCCTACTGCTACTTCCCGCACGGCAGTTTCTAAAATTTGGTTTTCGTCTAGGCTATCTCTCACTTTGTCTGTAATGCGTTTGAGCATTGCTTCAAAGTCGATAGCCTTTTTCAACTCAGCGGTGCGCTCTTGCACTTGCTGTTCCAATTCGCCGTTAAGTTTTTGGATTTGCTTGAAAAGTGACGATTGCTGGATGGCGAGCGCTACAGTTATCGCCAATTGTTGCAGTAAATCTATTTCAAAAGGCTGCCAGTGTCGCGGTTCCGAACACTGATGAGCGCACAGCAGTCCCCAGAGTTTTTTGTTGAAAACGATCGGCACTAGGAGATTAGCTCTAATTCCTATTTGAGCGAGTAGTTCTATATGGCAAGGTGCGAGATTGGCTTGCTCGATATCATCAATGGCAGAAATGTATCCCTGTTGGTACTTTTGGATATAATTTTCGTTGAAACAAGGGTCTTCGCAGGAAACTCCCAATATTGACGAACAATTCTCTGCGATTGATTCGACAACAAACTTACCAAAATTCCTTTCATCTATCTGATAAATTGCTACTCGTTCTACTTGCAAAAAACTGCGTACTTCTGCCACTGCTTGGTTGAGAATTTCATCTAGGTCTAAAGACTGGCGGATGCGTTCTTGCATCATTCCCAGTAGTTTTTCCCGCTCTGTTTGCTGACCCAGGGCTTCTTCTGCTTGTTTGCGATCGGTAATGTCTTGCACTCCACCGTAGATCAGAAGGACGCGATTTCTGTCGTCGCAATATACTGGCTGACTGTAATCTCTCAGCCAGCGCAGTTCTCCATTTTTGGTGAATAGTCGGTATTCGCTCACATCTGTTTGCCAACACAGAATTTTTTGCAGCCGTTCTAGAAAGATAGGCATATCTTCCTGATGAATGAGGTTTTGCCAGCCGCCGCGTGCTTCGATTTCTTCCCAACTGAAACCAGACATAAAACTAAAAGCACTTGTAATCCAATCTGTGACAAATAAACCGTTGGAGTCTATCTTTGCAGCATAGGCAAAGTCTGATGTCAATTCGGAAACGATCCGATAGCGCTCTTCACTTTTTGCTAAATCTCTTTCTGCTTGTTTGCGCTCTGTTATATCGCGCACAAATATCGCCACTTCATCACTGCTGGTAGGAACGATTCGAGCTTCAAAGTCTCGTAATTTCCCTTCAGTTTGCAACTGATACTCAAAAATTT
>NZ_JACJUP010000902.1:0-3029 GCF_014748295.1 Planktothrix sp. FACHB-1355
CCAATCCAGAACGAATCTTAGCTCCCAGTAGTGCCACTCAATTTACGATTCGTGCGATCGATGGCATAGCTGATATTGCCAGTATTAATATTTATGCTGACAATGAGTTGCTATATGACTATAACGCCAACAATAATGTAGTCATGGTGAGAATTCGCCAATCTGACTCAAAATTCAGAGCGGATAAAGCTGTGTATATTGACGAAGAAGGGCGCGTTTACTCTTTTTAATTTATCCGCTATTTAGGGCGATTTAGGGAAAGCGATCGCCCTAAATAATTTATCGCTAGGGACTAGGGACTTTTGACAGCTACGCGCAAGTCAAAAGTCAATCATTCAAAAGTCAAAAATCCTTTTATATTGAATACCGTGACTTCCACAACAAATCACCCAAAAATTATCACAGCTTTACCCGACCACACTCAGTTACCGGAATCAGACGGAACCTTTGTGAAAAATTTTCAAGAACATCCTCAAAGCATTCTATTAACAGATTCTATTACCCCGGTCTTCGAGCAAAGGCATCCCGACGGGAATTATTGTATCGGTCAAGATTGCGGAATTTATTGGCGTTTAACTGACCCGCCCGAACGAGGAGCGGAATCTCCAGATTGGTTTTATGTTCCGAATGTGCCAGCAACTCTCAACGGTATTGTCCGTCGTTCTTATGTGTTGTGGCAAGAACTAATCCCGCCATTAATTGTATTAGAATTTGTGTCGGGAGATGGGTCAGAAGAACGAGACAAAACGCCTATTACTCGCTCTGCTCAAGAGGATGTTAAACCCGGTAAATTTTGGATTTACGAAAATGTGATTCGTCCGGCATTTTATGGAATTTATGAAGTCAACCGCGCTCGTGTAGAAGTTTATCATTTAATGGAGGGTGAGTATCAGCTAATGGTAGCAAACGATCGCGGTCACTATCAAATTGCACCTTTAGGGGTGGAGTTGGGAATTTGGCAAGGACGATATCAAAATCTTGAATTACCCTGGCTTCGTTGGTGGGACAGTGAAGGCAATTTGTTGCTAACGGGAGAGGAAAGAGCGGAACGAGCAGAACAAAAGCTAGAGCAATTGCGATCGCAGTTGCGAGCTGCTGGAATTGAACCAGAAGTGTGACAGATTTGTTGATGATTCATAGTTAATTATTCATCGCTATTTCCACCAAGAATTAACTAGGGAAAATTAGCAACGAGCAATGTTAAATTTCAGCGATAATATGTCGCAGACTAAGATTGAAAAACTTACTCCCCAGCAAGAAGCACTAATTCCGGTATATCGGGAAAAGTGGCGAAAAATAGCGCTGTCTACGGAGGCGATCGATCGTCAAAAAGCAGCTAACTCCATCAAAGTAGCTTACGAGCTAATTGGCTATCAAGAGCCTGAAATTATTTTTTGCGATAGTCCTTTTGTGTTGTGCAATACTGTTGTGAGCCAACTGGAGAGCGAACTGTGGAGTCAACTGGAAAGCCAACTGGAAAGGCATCTGTGGAGCCAACTAGAAAACCAACTGAGCCAACTGTGGTGGCAATTATACAGTCAACTTGATAGCGAACTGTGGAACCAAATTGAGAGCCAACTGTGGAAACCGCTGGAGAGCCCTCTTGTTGGTAGTTTATGTAGAACGCGGTGTGCGAATTCGCATAATTTCTGCTCGTCCTGTTACCCCTAGTGAAAGAAGATTATATGAAGAATAATGAAAAAATTGAATTAAAGTTGCGGCCTCGACCAACAGAAACAGTTTCAATTCCGATTCCATTAGATACATTGGAATCGCTCAAGAAAGTAGCAGCGAATCGAGATATGTCTTTGACAGCTTTGCTGAAGTTTTATATCGGGCAGAGTCTGCGGCAAGACTTAGCTAAAATGTATAGCGATCGCTTGCTAGAAACAACCGTTCAAGTTTTGTCGCGGCATTTAGATTCAGAAGAAGAAATCGCAGCTATTATCGAAGAAATTCAAACTGAAACTGCTCGAACTATTCGTTAATATCTCGCAATTCAAAATTCTTCTTAAACCAATCAACTGCATCTTTTAAAGCTGTCTCGATCGGAGTTTGAGGTAAACCCAATTCTCTCACAGCTTTGGATGGGTCGTAATACATAGTTTGTTGTGCCATGCGAACGCCATCCAAAGGAACGGAAGGCGCTTTGCCTAAAGGCGCGAGAAGATTTTCGTCAATCCAAGCTACACTTAAAGGCAACCAAGCGGGTACAGTTTTTTGGGGTGCTGGAATACCTGTAATTTCGGATAGTTTATCTAATATTTCTTTCAGCGTAAGGTTTTGGTTTCCCAGAATGTAGCGATCGCCTGTTTTCCCCTTTTCCAAAGCTAGCAAATGTCCCCACGCCACATCCCGTACATCAACAAAATTTAACCCGGTATTCAGATAAAATGGCATTTGCCGACGCAAGAAACGCAGTATAATATCGCCAGTGGGAGTAGGCTTGATATCGAAAGGGCCGATCGGACTGGAAGGATTGACAATTACCACATCTTGATTGCGTTTGGCAGCTTCTATTGCTACCTGTTCGGCGAGATATTTAGATTTTTTGTAGTGACCGACGAGTTTGTCGAGCGGACTTTGATAAGTTTCGTCGGCGATACCGCCTTCTTTTACGCCAATAGCTGCTACGGAACTGGTGTAAACTGTGCGATCGATCCCCGCCTGACGCGCTGCTGCTAAAACATTTTGAGTCCCCAAAACATTATTGCAGTAAAGGGCGTTACAATCGGCTTGCCAAAGGGAATAATGGGCAGCTACGTGAAATAATACCTGACAGCCAACCATATGCTGCCACAAATTAGGTTTTTTTAAGTCTCCTTTGACTATTTCTATGTCTAAATCGCGCAGGTTATTCAGGGGACTTGAGGGACGGACTAAGGCTTTAACTGTGTATCCTTGTTGGACTAGCAAGTGTATTAGATTAGCACCGATGAATCCTGTTCCGCCTGTTACGAAAGCTTTTTTGGTCATTTGTCGGTTTTGTGTTTGGGATTTATTTTTTTAACGCAAAGGAACGCACTAGC
>NZ_JACJUP010000903.1:0-3027 GCF_014748295.1 Planktothrix sp. FACHB-1355
TTGAATTTGTACTATTCACAAATGAAAAAGGGTTAAACGCTAAAGCAGTTGAAATAGTCAAACGTGCCACTTCTTAAAGCTGCTCATGGCGATCGCCATCAGATACAATCAAAGAAACTTCCGATCCAGAGTCTTTTACGTACCCTACGGGAAGGCTTTCGCCTACATCTATGCTTAAAAAACTATTTCGAGAGGCAGATTTTGTCAAACTAATCCTTACCAAAACCTGCCCCTAATTTTAGAATCAAGCTGTTCTAAATCTTGCCAATTCCTCCCCGGTTTTAGCATCATGGGCATGAACGGTACAAACTAAACAAGAATCGAACGATCGCGCAACGTGACCAACTTCGATCGGATCGGTAGAATCAGCAATAGGCGTACCAATTAAAGCCGATTCAATTGGCCCCAATTTACCTGCACCATCGCGAGGCCCAACATTCCAAGTCGTCGGTGCGATAATTTGGTAGTTTTTAATCTTACCTTTCTCCAATTCTATCCAGTGACAGAGAGCGCCCCTAGCAGCTTCGGTTGCACCCCAGCCCCGACCATCTTTTTCTTTTGGTTTAATGTAGAAAGGCTCATTTAACCGGAACTCGCGCAAACAGCGTTCGGCTTGGCGGTATAGCTTGACAGATTCGTGCATTCGTGCTATCTGCCGAAGATGGATGCTAGCACCACCCATTTTCTTGAAACAATCGAGGATAAAGCGATCGTAGTGTTGCCAGTCTTGCCCATGCTTGCCACCCGCTACCAGTTGGCGTGCTAATGGCCCTGCTTCCAACCGTCCCGACTCGGCGTGACGCACTGCACTAGACCAGGAATAACTGTTATCGAAATCTTGGGTATTTTTCTCAGTTGGTTTGGTGGTGCGATCGAACGGATGAACGTCTCCAGTGCCTTCATCATACCAAGAGTGAGTTGTATTCTCGCGGGCAAAGCTGTGATCCATCAAGGAGTGAGTATCGCTAAAGCTGTCATACACCCCACTCTTCATAATCACGGCTGCATTTCTACCCTCAATGGTCGGTTTTTGATACTTATCTTCGTGAGGGAGATAGCCCCATGTGATGTATTTTCCAACACCAGCGCCGTACTTATCCAAACCAATATCTAAACCCATCCGCCAGTAAAAACCGAGATCGGAGTTAGCGTGTTTCGGATCTTCCTCCAACCATGCCATAAAATCATCATAAGTTTGGATTTGTTCGTAGCGTTCTAACGAACAACCCAACCAGGCAGGCTCTAACCAATTGGTGCGAAAATATTCCAAAATCGACCAAGCGCGGGTGACATCAGTTAAGGTCGGGGCGCACATTACACCACCTGGCACCATGTAACTAGAGTGCGGCCATTGTCCACCTAATAAAGCATATATTTCTACGGGTTTGGCAGAAATAGTTACTCCCAGTTCGTAGGATTTACCAGTAAAAGGAGCGAACCTGCGACAAGCTTCTTCGTAGAATGAACTATGCTGATATTTTTTATGGGTTAGATCGATCGCGAATAACCCGTAAAAATAGCGGGGAATACTTTGGATTGTTTCGGCTAATTGTCCTAAGTTTCTAGCTAGAATAGCATTGCGCGGTACTTCTGTACCCCAAGCAGTGTCTAATGCCCAAGCAGCAGAACTGAGGTGGGAAGCGCCACAAATTCCACAAGCGCGAGGGGTGACGATTAATCCTGCTTGAGGATCTTTGCCTCGTAAAATAATCTCAAATCCGCGAAATAGTTCGGCGTGAGTCCAAGCGTTGGTTACGTATCCATCTTCTATTTCAACTCTTACATCTAGGTCGCCTTCTACTCTTCCGACTGGCGAAATGTCTAAGGTTTGAACTGGCATTCTTTAAATGTCTCCTCTCTCAAATTTTTACTTTTTTTGAACGCAGATAAATGCAGATGAACGCAGATGTTATTGAGAGTTTTTTGTGGGGTGCAACTGACAATTGACAACTGACAACTGACTAAACTGTAAAAATGTCTTCTTCTGCCCAGGCAGGAGTTGCATCTTTTGCTACAACGGTGATTAGGGCGTAGTCTTTTTTGTTGACTCCGGTGGGCAGTTCTTTGGGTACGCCCATGACGGTTTGGGTTTTGAAAACTGTACCTGGTTTGAGGTCGTGGAAGGGAAACTCTGGTTCGGTGCAACCAAGACAGGGCATTCCGGCGCGGGTTTTGGAGGAAACGCGGTTCCACAAAATGCGGTTGCAGGAGGAATGGGTCATTGGCCCGCGACAACCTAAGTCGTAGAACAGGCAACCTTTGCGCTGTCCGAATTCACCGCTAGAGGCTTTATAGGCAAAGTGGATGTTGCGAGTGCAGCCTGTTTGGGTGAAGCTTTTGAAGAAGGTTTGGGGACGGTTAAGTTCGTCTAAGGTGATATCTGCGATCCTTCCGGTGGCGATCGCGACTAAAATTTGTGTAATCCAGTCTGGATGAGCGGGACATCCGGGAATATTAATTACTGGTAGTCCGCCTTTGGAAACGTAGTCTGTGCCTAAAAAACCGCCTTCCTGACGTTTGAGAAATTGTAATCCTGTCGATTCGCTGGGGTTGGGTGCCATTGCGGGAATGCCGCCCCAAGTAGCGCAGTCTCCTACTGCAACGACGAAACTAGCTACTTTTGATAAGTCGCTCAGCCAATCTTTCATCGGTCGATGAGCAAAGCGGTTCCAAGTACCCGCACCGTTGGGAGCGTTGACGACCGATCCTTCAAATACCAAGATATCTAGGGGGATTGTACCTTTTACGCAATCCCACAGCAATTTTTGCAGGTTTTCGCCTAGTTCGACTCCCAAAGAGGGATGCCACAAAATATTAATGCCAAAGTCTGTTACTAAGTCGCAAGCACTCGGTTCTTCTGCATTTAAGAAGGACATGGTGTTGCCAGAACAGGCTCCACCTTGAAGCCAAAGGACATTGACCATACGCCACCTTCGATCGCAATTTGTTGCAAATTTTTCACAAGAATTGAGAGGCGAACGCGCCGCCTGTTACCCAATTTTTGATTCTATAACTTTTATCATATTA
>NZ_JACJUP010000904.1:0-3007 GCF_014748295.1 Planktothrix sp. FACHB-1355
TCCATTAAAATGGACTGAATACAAATTTTTCAGTCCACTTAAGTGGACTTGGGCTATTAGCTGGGGAATTGATTCCCCAGCGGGTGAAGTTGGGCTATTAGCTGGGGAATTGATTCCCCAGCGGGTGAACAAATCGCCACTACAAGGTAATTTTTGAGGAAATTTGGGGTGCGATTCGGTGTGCGATCGCTCAAAAGATATCAAGTTTAATTCTATATAAAAAGCCATTCACGAAAGCTGTCAGCCCGCCTGCGATTCAAATCGCTTTTCTTATAGCGAAAGTCCATTAAAATGGACTGAATACAAATTTTTCAGTCCACTTAAGTGGACTTGGGCTATTAGCTGGGGAATTGATTCCCCAGCGGGTGAACAAATCGCCACTACAACATTATTGCTTGGTCTATAACTAATGCCCATTTCCAAACTCTTTCAAACTTCCTGCTTCTGTGCAGCAGCAGCCCTTTTAGCTTCCGCCCTCAGTCGCCACTTTTCCGCATGAGCCGTTATCGACTCGCACATTTCCCTTGCTTTCTGTTCCGCTTTCTTAGCAAGTTCCACAATTTCTAGAAGTTCCTTTTCATCCATTTCTTTCTGTTTCATTTTTCTCCTTCTTCTTCCTGCTTTCTAGCCATTCCTTCTTCATACCAGCCTTGGTATTTCTCTGCCATTGCTGTTGCCATTTCGCTTATCTCTTTAAGTTGTTGTTCGCCAATCTTGGCTAATTCCAGAATTTCGAGTAATTTCTTTTCATCCAAAACTTTTTGTGTCATAAGCCTAATTATTAAATTATTTTATTTTTAAAGAGAGCAATCTGAGCGATCGCACTTCTTTGCATACCGGAAGTGCGATCGCCCTTTTTCATCCCTACCGATCTTACTTCTGTGCAGCTACTTCTACTACTCTTTTAGCTTCATACCAACGTTTGTATTTGGCAGTATTAGCTGTGATCGTTTCACACATTTTCCTGGCTTTCTGTTCAGCTTCCTTTGCTAATTCCAGAATCTCTAGGAGTTCATTTTCATCCAGTTCTTTTTGTGTCATTGCAAGTTCTCCAATCGAGTTTTAACCCTACCAACAGTTATTTTTGTTTCCAGCACTTGACCTAACTCTATTGCTAAATCTTCTCCAACCTCCTGAATTTTTTCTTCTATAATCACATCATTTGCTGAGAGATACTCAACACTAACCTGTATTCGCCTTCTGGATGTTTCTGCAAAAAACATACTCGTATTCAAAAAGGCAAACAACTGAACCAATGTAAAATTGTTGGGGAAACGCTCCATGCTGACTCTGGCCAGGTTAAGTCCTGCTGTTGCTTCCCGCTCGATCGTATCTAACTCTTGGTTTAATCGCTCAATCAGAGCATTCAGTTCTGATGGAATAGCCATAATTATGAGATTATATCATATTTAGTAATTAGACAATTAAAATTTTTAGAAAAACTTCGTTTGATTTTCTATTCCCAATTAGCTAATCTTAGAAACTTTGCCAGTGCTGCCGTTAAGTTCCACCAAGTCACCGTCTTTTAACCATTCGGTGACGCCGGGGAGAGAGACGATCGCAGGAATTCCCAACTCTCGCGCAACAATGGCAGCGTGAGATAGCAAACTGCCTTTTTCTACTAGCAAACCAGCAGCGGCGGGAAATAGCAAAATCCAACCCGGATCGGTGCGATCGGCAACAATAATTGTACCTGGTTGTAGGGGTACGCTGTTCTCATTTCCGACAATTTGTTTTGGATCTTTAATCACGCGCACAGCACCGCGCACGACTCCCGGAGAGCAACCGATTCCCTGTAAATAGCTGTGGTGCGTTACGCTCGATTGCGTTTCGCTAACGCACCCTACGGAATCTGAAGAAACCAACCCATTCTCAATTCCCCGATAAACTATGCCTCGCGTTTCAAAGCGATCGCCTGGTGATGGCATATCCTTATATTTGGCAAATTCTGCTTGACGCACAGCTACCAATCCTTTCAGGTCTGTGCAGGTAGCTGTACCTTCAATAAATCCCAAAATTTCGTTTACTTCTAAATAGAAAATATCGCGGGGAGAGTTCAGCAAATCGAGTGCATAAAAACGCTTTCCTAATTCTACAAAAACTCGCCGTGCGCGACCAAAAACGCGGGTACGTTCAAAGCGTAAATTTTCGCGATCGCGCACTCGTCTTCGAGCATTTTTCAGCACCCAATTAAACACGAATCGCCGCAAAGGATTGCCCCTCAACGCTCTCCTCACTCGTAATTCTGCTGTTTTTCGAGAAGAGGGGGAGACGGGGAGAGAGGGGGAAGGGGAGAGGGATAATTGACCGATCGCACGCAATAAAGGAAGTGGATTATCCTGAAGTGTGGGACTTTCTAATTTGAGTTCTTCCAAGCAGCGATCGCCAAACTTATCCAAATATTGCTGATACAATAATTTAAACTGAGGCAATTGTGCCATTGCTGGCAAAATCGCAGTTAAGGAACCATCACACAACAGTTTGGCAAATTCACGATTCACAGTCACCAAATCGGCCATTTCTCGCATTTTTTTGGCAGGTTCTGTACTGATAATATTGCCTTCGCCGCCAATCAAATCGTTTTGCAGGGTTTTCGATTCATCGTTGCACCATTTTTCGGTTAGCCGTCGCAAAACACCGTAGAAAATCATCGCCAAGAAATCGTTAATTAATGGTGCATCCCAACGAGTCAGCAATTGACTTTCAATTTGGCGATAATAAGCTGCCAATTCATCGGGACGCAAATCTTCTATATTGAATGGCGACGCCTGCAAAGCTCGATCTAATCGTCGATAAAATTGCCGAATGCGACGGGGGAGAAGGAAATAATTTGTGACTAAACCTACAACTGTTTTAACCAATCGCCAACTATCTTGCAAACGCTCTTGCCAACTAGCACTTTGCAACTCAGTTATAATACTTTCTGGCAAAGATTCCCGCACTCCCATCATTTGTTCCATGAAGCGCCGATTGACTGTAAAACCGGGCAATAATGCTAAAACTCGAT
>NZ_JACJUP010000905.1:0-3000 GCF_014748295.1 Planktothrix sp. FACHB-1355
GAGCGCCAAGCCTACCGAAAATGAAGAGAGATTCACAGATGCCTGGGGCACTACTCATCTTATCGCCACAAAAAGATCTCTTCACACAGATGCAGCTGGCAACGTATTTTTGGTTGGAGTAATTAGAGATATTACCGAACGCAAGCGATTGGAGGAAGACCTCAAACGCACCGCAGCAGAGTTGGTTCGTTACAACACCGAACTTAAACTTTCACAAGATCGGTTGCGTCATTTAGCTTATCATGACAGTCTTACCGGTTTACCGAATCGAAAACTTTTTTACGAACAGCTCAGCCAATCATTAGAGTGGGCTGCACAAAACGAGCGACTGCTGGCGCTGCTGTTTCTCGATCTGGATGGCTTCAAGCAAATCAACGACACTCAAGGGCACGATATGGGTGACTTGCTGCTACAAGGTGTTGCCGATCGACTCACTAACTGTCTACGCAGTAGCGATACCGTCTCCCGGCTGGGTGGCGATGAATTTACCGTAATTTTGCCAATAATTAAGAGTGTGTCAGATGTGACAAGAGTTGCCGATAAAATTATCGACGCCATTACCCAGCCTTTTGTCCTGAACGGGCAGACAATTAATGTCACCATAAGTATTGGCATCAGCCTCTTCCCTCTCAACGGTGACGAAATGAACGCCTTGATTAAAAATGCCGATGCGGCTATGTACCGTGCCAAACAACAGGGTAAAAACAAATACGAGTTTTCTTGAAATTCTGCCCACCCAAATGAAACCTCTGTACAGCCGATCGCAATCAAGGGGGTAATCAACCCGGATTTGCGATCGCACTACTTGTATCCTGGTTAGTCAATCGCCCTAGATTTGTGAAGGATATTCAAGGATTGTATAAAGTTTCAGTAAAAATACTTACTAAACATAATCCACTGAATATTCAGTGAATATACTGTTAATCGATGGCATTAGAGATCGGCTATGAAGACTTTTTTCAGGTTCGCAGGTGTGGCAACTTTATTAGTCGGAGGCTTATTGATTACCTCGGAAATCAGCCTAGCTACAGCCTCCTCCGATCGGATAACTGATTTCTTATCCAGCTCGGAAAGTCAGCTAGGAGAGTTTTACAATTACCAGCCATCCTGCCAAGGAAAATGCGACGCTCCCGACAGCTCCACAGGCTCCGGAACTCGCTAGTGCTGAGTAAGGTCTTGCCAGAACGGTTATTTCGCCGACAGATGTTAGCTAACTGTAACGGGTGGAGATTGCCACCATTTGTCTTTTTGCACAACCGTGTGAACTTGCCAGCGCTTGTCCGGTTGCGGAACATCGATTCGATAATGACCACCTCGACTTTCAGTGCGAAAAGCAGCACTTTTGAGGATCAAGTACCCTACATCCAGTAAGTTATAAGTTTCGCCCCAAGTTCGCAGTTTTCGGTCGGTGATAGGTTCAGTAAATTTAACTAACTGACCGGGTTGTATATTTAACAGATAGTTACTTAGTTCCAAGGCAGCGAATTCCTGCCGCCACAGTTCCACTTGCGCGATCGCTCCCTCCAAAATATCCTGCTGACGACAAATTCCCGCACTTTGCCACATCAGGAGAGCTAACTCTTGCCGCAGCCACTCTACCTTTTCTATATCCGACCTGTGGGACGGCAATATATTTAAGCTTACCCACGAGCTAAGGTTTTCGGAAACGTTGACGATCGGAGATTGCCAAAAATTTTCCCCAGATTTTAGTTGCCGATCTTGTTCCCAGTCCCCAATCTCCAGATTGGCCATTTGGGCACCAAACACAATACACTCCAGCAGCGAATTGCTCGCCAGACGATTGGCACCGTGGACACCTGTACTAGCCGTTTCGCCTACGGCATACAACCCAGCAATCGAGGTACGATTCATCAAATCGGTAGCAATACCGCCCATCCAGTAATGGGCGGCTGGGGTGACGGGAATCGCTTCGCTAAACAAATCGACTCCCCAGCGCTGACAAACCTCAATGATATTCGGAAATCGACGGCGGATTTTCTCAGACGGGATTGGTCGCAAATCTAACCAAACGCGGTCTTCGCCAGTTTGCTGCAAATGACTGAAAATAGCGCGGCTGACCACATCTCTGGGCGCAAGTTCGCCGCTGGGATGGTAATTGAAAGCAAAGCGGTTTCCCTGAGAATCCACTAAATGGGCACCTTCTCCTCGCACCGCTTCGCTGATTAAAAAGTGCGGAGCTCCAGTCTTAGTTAAAGCTGTCGGGTGAAATTGAAAAAATTCTAAGTCGCGCAAAATCGCACCAGCACGGTAGGCGATCGCGACCCCATCGCCAGTACTCACAGCTGGGTTAGTAGTGTGAGCGAATACCTGACCCCCGCCCCCCGTCGCCAGTACCACCGCCCCAGCTCGCACCCAGATCGCCCGATTGCGGTACAGCAAGCAAAGCCCCTGACAGTGCCCGCTTGTCGGATTAATCCACAAATTTAACGCAAAAGCTGACGATATCACTCGAATATTCGGACGAGCCAATGCTTTTTCTGTCAAAGTACTGACAACTGCCCTACCGGTGGTATCGGCGGCGTGCAGTACGCGGGGGCGAGAATGGGCCGCTTCCAGAGTCATGGCCAGCCGCTCCCCATGCCGATCGAACGCCACACCCATATTTACCAGCGACTGGATACATTCAGGTGCCCGTTCTACCAAAAACTTCACGGCAGGTAAATCGCAAAGACCCGCACCGGCCTGCATTGTATCTTCGATGTGCAAATCTGGCGAATCACTGGGATCGATCGCAGCTGCAATCCCGCCCTGCGCCCAGTCGCTCGCAGACAGAGGCAAGTTATCTTTACTGATCAACCCGACTTGGAAATAGTCTGGTAAGCAAAGCGCCGCATATAACCCAGCCGCACCCGCCCCAACTACCAAAACATCGAAATGGCTGGGCAAATCTAAATTGGTTAGAGAACTGAAATCTGAAGAATTCAAAAATGGCTCCCACAAAAATCCCACTACCAGGGTAGTGAGATTAGTTAGCATTTT
>NZ_JACJUP010000906.1:0-3024 GCF_014748295.1 Planktothrix sp. FACHB-1355
TCTCTCCGTCACCTCCATTGACTGAATAGTTTGGAAGTTAGCTTGGGGATGTTTTTTGTCCTTGAGATATTTCTGTAACTGCTGCGTCAAGTCTGGAAGGCTGGTTTCTTTGCGCCAGCGAAACAAACTCTTGCCTTCTTCGTTGAAGCCTTTCTGCAAATTGATGAACTGTCGCAAATTTTGCTCGTTTGCCAAGCTGTTGCTGCCTAAATCCCAAATACTGCTGACAGCATCGACGATCGGACGCAGATAAGGTCGATCTGGCCCATTCCAAACATCCCGAAAAGAGGCACTCACTCCCCCATTGGTGGAAGAATAAACCGCATCGATTAACTCGTTTTTGTACACGATCACTAAGCCTTTTGTAGCTGCGATCGCTTTATCTGTGGTCGGAAAAGCACCGCTGAGTCCGTAATAAACTTGACAGTGAATATCCGCAGACAGTTCGTAGCCATCGATTGCAAAACGGCGTAAGTTCCGCAGTGCGTAAGTCCTAGCCAAAATTGTCTGCGCTTCCAGAGCTGCATTAGGTGCCAAGGCTCCAATTTCATTGGGTACTACACCCCGCAAATACGTTTCCAGCGGTACTTGGTTCACCAAGGTGTATGTACCGTAAGCGTTAGGCTGGATTTTAAGCGGACCGACAAATGTCCGTCCGATTTTGTCATTTTTGCCTTGAAACACCTGAATCATATTTTTTTCAGATGTAATCTCGATGTTTTTGCGGTTGTAGCGCAAGCCATCCATCACCCAAGATGGTTTTGGCTCCTCCTTCATTATTTGCGTATCCAGATGAGCCGTTCTGACGTCCTCGGTTTGCAAACTCTCCAGCAGCAATCGTCGCAGCAAAGGAGTCTTGTACACATCCCGTTTGGCCCAAACTTGCCACCTTCTGGGCTGAGCGATTTCGACTTCAATTCCTTTCGCACGCCACTGTAGGGCACTATCTTCTGCTGTCTCGAAGTTTGGGTGGGTACTGAGGACAACTCGCTCTTCTACTTCTGGCTGCGGTAGCGGTTGCATCTGTATTTCCAGCTTGAGGCTATCTAGCGAAACGGTTTGCGGCTCCATATTGCCAGCTAAAAACTGCAATGTCAGCCGATCGCCCGCTGTCGCCTTCAAAGTCAGCTCGTCATCCGCTTTGGCACCAAATCTCTGCACAATGCCAACCTTGAGTTCTACATCAGAGCCTACAGCCGAAGCTCGTACATCTGCCGTGAGTCCGACTAAACAAAACACGGTCACTGCTGTACGCCACCAGTAAGCTAGCGATCGACCGTCGCGGGTTTGAGTAACGGTGAAAATCTGTCTGAGGATACAAGTAGTTTTCTGCATGAGCTGCCTTGCGATAGATCATTTGCGATCGACCATAGCTTTATGCTTTTTATCGATCTAAATAGTCGAACTGAATGTTTGCAGTTGCAAACCGAACTCATAACGACTATGATTAAGGAGTGAAGAGTCAAAAATAGAAGTAGTAATACACCCGATGGTAAGAATACAGGAAATTCCCCTACGGCAGATTCATCGTCCCCTGATCCGACAGACCGATCCTCAGAAAGTCGAAGCACTAATGGAATCAATTCGAGAAATCGGACAACAAGAACCGATCGAAGTTCTGGAAGTAGATGGACAGTATTATGGGTTCTCTGGTTGCCACCGATTCGAGGCTTGCCAGCGCCTGGGCCAGGAGAGCATCCGTTGCAGAGTCCGCAGGGCGACCCGCTCGGTTTTACAAATGCACCTAGCTTAAAGTAAGGGCTAGGAGCTAGGCGCTAGAGGCTAGAAAATCAGGATTTTTCATAGAAACCAGGTTGATAGCCGACGAAAACCCATCAAAATCAATTTGTGGGCTACTAGCTCCTTGACGATCGCTTCTCATAGAAAACATATAAAAGTAGAGCTAAAGCTGCCAAAATTCGATCGCTAACTCAGGAGAATTCAGCAATGCAACTTCAAGACAAAACCATACCAGTAGATATCGGGATTGAGGAACAAGCTCGCCAAGAAATTGCTCAAGGACTGTCTCGCTTGTTAGCCGATACCTACTCGCTCTATCTGAAAACCCACTATTTCCACTGGAACGTCACCGGTCCGATGTTTCATTCCCTGCACCTGATGTTTGAGGCACAGTATACCGAACTAGCTGCTGCTGTTGATGTGATTGCCGAGCGGATCAGGGCGCTGGGCGTGTTTGCCCCCGGTTCTTACAGCCAATTTAGCGAATTAGGCTCGATTGCAGAAACGCGGGATGTCCCCAGTGCCGAAGAAATGGTACGCTTACTTGTGGAAGGCAATGAAGCTGTAGCAAAAACCGCTCGCTCAGTTTTCCCCGCCGCACAAAACGGTGATGACCAATCCACTCTCGATATGCTGACCGAACGCCTGCGAGTTCACGAAAAGACCGCTTGGATGCTGCGGAGTATCCTGAATAAACAGTAAGGACTGGATTTTTAGTGGCGCGAAGCGATAGGCTGTTAAGCACGCAGTAATCATCTCTCCCGCGCCGCATCAACAGCAATGAACCTGTCTCCGCTTCCAGACTACACCCACCAGCTGCAACAATTAATGCAGCGGGTGGGTGTATTGAGTTTTAAAGCGCTCAGTCGTTCCGCAGGGGTATCGGAACGGCAGCTGATGCGACTGCGGCGAGGACAGATAATGCAGATGCAGGTGGAAAATCTGGTCAAACTCGGTCAAGTTTTGCAAGTGTCGCTAGAAGAGTTATTGGCAACTTTTTCCGATCGTCAGATAAGTTGGACAGAAAAAACAGGGGAAGCATCACCAGCGCTACAGCAGGAGTACCAACGATTGCAAGCGCAGATGCAGTCACAGCGACAGTCGTTAATGCAGGAATTTCAGCTTTCCAGTTTGCAAGTGTTGGAATCTTGGCTGATACAATGGCCAACAGCTGCCTATGCTGCCGGACAAAATCCTCAGCTGCCGGCAGTGAAATTGTTGCCGCTGCTGCGACCTGTAGAACAACTGGTGCAACAATGGGGAGTGGAAGCGATCGCACCCGTA
>NZ_JACJUP010000907.1:0-2968 GCF_014748295.1 Planktothrix sp. FACHB-1355
TTTGATTCGGACGATATATTTCTACCTGTTGTGCTTGGGGATTAATCAACCAACCTAACCGCAAACCACTTTCGAGATATTCCTGCATTTTTTCTTGCAGTTGGGTGAGCGAGTCGGTACGAGAACGCAACTCGATCGCAAAATCAGGACATAATGGGGGAAATTTCTCTTGTTCTTCGGGGGTTAGAGATTCCCAGCGTTCGTTAGCGACCCACGCGACATCGGGAGAACGGTCTCCCCCATTCGGTAAACTAAATATAGTAGAAGAACTAAAGACTCTTCCCAGTTGAGTTTGACGATTCCACAACCAAAGTGGGCCGTTTAAATCTGCTTCTCGGTTTCCACTAACTCCACCGACGGGAGGCATAATTACTAATTCTCCTTTAGCTGTTCGTTCGAGTTGCCAATTTTGATTGTCTTGGCAGAGTTGGTAAAATTGCTCGTCGCTTAAGCTAACGTTTTTTAAGTTTAAGATAACTGGAGTGGCAGTAATCATTGTTTAAGATTCCAAATGCTTATAAAATGCCGTAATTTAAAACCTGGATACTCTTACTATATCACCACCCGATGCCATAACCACCTTATCAATACTTTTAATCACAGATAACTGCCAATCAATACAGATGAATGCAGATAAATTTTATTGGCAATTCGGATAATCCAGAAAAGCAGAATGGGGGCTAACATTGGGTACTTCAGCAGTAAGGATAGCTTTGCCATTTGGAGAAATAACCCATCCTTGTGCTTCGACAATTTGGGTAGTAGGTAGCGGGTAGTAGGTAATGGCTGAAGAACTATTGTTACTCCCTACATTTCGTAAATCTACCCAAATTGCATCGCTGTTTAGAGATTCCATAGGACTGGGTGGCAAACCGCCTCTGCCAATAACGGTGAATGTACTCGATCGCCTATCAGCAGAACAGCTTTGCTTAATCTGCGCTTCAGTATTGGTAACTTTTACTGGCGGAATATCAGGAGGGGTAATCGTATTTACCCCTTGGATATTCGTCGAACCGCTAGCAAAAATTCGGCTATCTGGAGATAGAAAAACTCCTTGAGTTATCAGGCTGATATTAGCACCAGGGCCAGCAAAATTATTAGCAATAATTTTGCTACTTTCCAATGCAGCTAAAGTATCAGCGACAATATTAATGTTAGTACCTGTATTTTCAATGGGAACTACCGCATAGGCGGATATATTGCTATTATTCCGCATCTGGATAGAACGTGCGCTGAGAGAAACATTGCCGCCTTCCCTACCAAGAGATATCGCACTCATACCGCTATCACCAATCAGATGGATATCGCTAGCTTGGATATTAATATTGCCAGCTTTTCCCTGAGCGATCGCTTGTAGGTTGGGAAAACTGCTCGCGTTTATAAATCCTGTATTTCCGATACTTAAAATATCAGTGGGTAGTTGTATATTTCCCACATATCCACTTGCGAGAGTAGCAGCTACTAAACCAGTCGGTATCATTTGTGCTAGATTCTCTGTTAGTTTTAGCGACTCCGCGCTTATTGTGAGGTTTCCTTCTCCTCCCGCACCGTAAGTTCCTACCCCAATGTAGGAGTTTTGGATATCTTCGATCTTAATATTGCCAGCTTTAACCTGATTGATCAATTCTATAATTGGTAAACTGCTGACGTTTATAAATCCGCCATTTCCGATCGTTAAAATATCGCTAGCGATCGTTATATTTCCAGCATTTCCAGTTCCGAGAGTAGCAGCTACCAAACCAGCAGGTTTCAATTTTTCTGGATTGCCTGTTAGTTCTACAGAGTCCGCACGAATGGTGAGGTTTCCTCCTTTTCCTGCACCAGAAGTTCCCACTCCGATGTAGGAATTATCTCGCAGAATTAATCTACCTGTTGATATTGTCACATTTGCTGCATCTCCAGACTCGCTAGACGCACCCCCCAATAAGGTAATGTGATTAATATTGTCAGCATTAGTCATCTCTACCGAATCTCTTGCGTTGACAGTTAAGTTTCCGCCTTTTCCTGCACCATCTGTAGAAACTACAACAAATCCCCCATCTCGGATAATCAAAGAACCAGTATCAATTATCAAATTGCCAGCATTCCCATCCGCAGAAGTCGCTGCCCTCAATATACTGTTATTTCCTTCGGCATTTATACCTGAAACTTCTAATTTTTCCTTGGCACGAACGTTAATAATTCCTCCCGAACCGAAGCTATAAGTACTGGTTGATACTACCGAACCATCTTTGATAATTAACTGAGAAGCTTGGATAGAAAGAGTTCCAGCTTTTTGATTTTCTAGGGTATCGGCAATAATAATTGAGCTATCCCTAAGCTCAACTTTGTCGCCGATGATTTGGATATTACCGCCACCAGAACCGCTGGTCGATAAGCCAGAACTTTGAGAAAATTCCACATTTCCCATTATGGATGAAGGATTGGCGATCGAGAAGGAATCTAAAATGGATTGATTTTGCGGTGTTCTGATTTCTCCATTGTCGATCGCACCGATGAAAACCTGTCCTTGGGATGCTCTTATTAAGCCTCCTTCACTCCTCACTTCACCACCCAAAAGCGCTAAAGTTCTTCCTGGCTGCACTCCGAAAGCGAGGTCGGTATTTAAAATTCTTTGCTGGTAGTCGATCACCTCTTCGGGAGTATCTAATTGTTCTTGTGAAGGCGGTCTGATTCCCGACCCTAGCACCCTAATCAGTCCTGTGTTTGGCTGATGGTTGAGTTGCAAACCAACGGGTACGCTGACGCTTAACAAAGGTGCAGTATCTGCTGATGGTTTGGTGTAAAAAGCTCTACCATCTGCAAAAATAACACTTTGGGCTGTACTGGCTAAAAACGATCCGCCTATATTCAGCCTTGCATTAGGGCCAAAAATAATTCCATTTGGATTGAGCAAAAATAAATTAGCCTTTCCGTTGGCTCGAAGTACACCATCAATGTTAGAAATTGAGTTACCTGTTACTCGACT
>NZ_JACJUP010000908.1:0-2977 GCF_014748295.1 Planktothrix sp. FACHB-1355
TTTCTTTTTGTTCGGTTCTTTCATTATCTGCTGCGGCATCACCCACATTATGGAAATTTGGACGCTGTGGCATCCCGATTATTGGTTATCGGGTTTTCTGAAAGCAATTACAGCAGCTGTTTCCATAACTACAGCAGCTGTAATGATAGAACTGATCCCGAAAATTATAGCTATACCCAATCCCGCCCAACTGACAGCAGCAAACGCAGCTTTGCAAAACGAAATTGCCGAACGCAAACAAATTCAAAATGCACTCAGCCAGCTAACAATTGAGTTAGAAAAGCGGGTGCGCGAAAGAACCGCAGCATTAGAGCGAGCCAATGAACTTTTGCAACAGGAAAATTGCGATCGCTCCTTAGCAGAAGCGGCTTTACGACAATCGGAAGCCAAACTTCGCAGCCAAGCGCAAGAGTTAGAAAAAACCCTAAAAGAACTTAAATGCGCCCAAATTCAACTTGTGCAAACCGAAAAAATGTCTTCTTTGGGGCAAATGGTAGCCGGAGTAGCTCACGAAATTAACAATCCCATCAACTTTATTTTTGCCAATATTGCTCCGGCAAGTGAATATATTCGAGACATTTTAGAAACAGTTAAACTTTATCAAAAGCATTATCCTCAGCCAGTGGGCGAGATTCAGCAAAAAATTAACACAAGCGAACTAGATTTTATAGTAGAAGACTTGGGGAAAATTTTAGCATCTATTAAAGTGGGAGCAGAGCGAATCAAAAAAATTGTCAATTCTTTGCGCTGCTTTTCCCGCCTAGACGAAGCGGAAATGAAACGAGTAAATATCCATGATGGGATTGACAGCACTTTAATGATTTTGCAACATCGTTTGAAAGAACAGCCCCACCGTCCGGCGATCCAAACGATGAAAGAGTATGGGGATTTGCCGCCGCTCGAATGTTATGCAGGGCAGCTAAATCAAGTGTTTATGAATCTTCTGAGTAATGCGATTGATGCGCTGGAAGAACGAGAAAATTACAACGTTAGCAGGGTGCAAGTTTACCAGCCTAAAATACGCATTCGCACCGTTGTAGTCGAACATAAAGAGGTAGAAATTTACATTGCCGATAACGGCATTGGGATGAGTCCAGAAGTGATGACCAAAATTTACGATCCGTTCTATACCACCAAACCCACAGGTTACGGAACCGGACTGGGGTTGGCAATTTCTTATCAAATTATCAAAAAACACGATGGTGTTTTAGAATGTAATTCTCAATTAGGAAAAGGCACAGAGTTTATAATTAAAATTCCTTTAAAATCAAAAGTACGTGCTTCAAAAAGCTGTTTTGAAAAAGTTTTAGTAACTGAAGGAGCAGCAGTTTAAATTTATCAAATATTTTTTTATGGACATAATTACTGGCAGTTACGACCCGATTTTAGTAACCCTCTCATTTACGATCGCAGCGATCGCCTCCTACACAGCACTAGATTTAGCGGGGCGAGTGACACCTGCATCATCGCCGCGATCGCGACTGGCTTGGATACTGGGTGGCGCTCTAGCAATGGGAACGGGGATATGGTCGATGCACTTCATCGGTATGTTAGCCTTCCAGCTACCGATCCCAGTCAACTACGACGTGCCGCTAACCTTCCTTTCTTGGTTAGATGGAATTGTGGCATCGGGATTGGCATTGCTGTTATTCAGCCGCCCCCAACTGAATCTATTGGTGCTGCTGGGGGGTAGCACGGCGATGGGACTGGCGATCGCCTCAATGCACTACCTGGGTATGGCAGGGCTGAGAGTGCCGGTGGCGATACACTACCGCCCCCACCTTGTCGCCCTGTCGGTAGCGATCGCGATCGGCGCATCCAGTGTTGCCTTGTGGTTGGCTTTTCAATTTCGCAATGCAAGTAAACCTAACCCCGCAACCTTCTTGCCTACGAGAGAAGGAGAAACATTCCCGTCTACCGTTCTAGGGAAGGTAGGCTGGGGGGAGAGGTCGATCCCGTTGCTGAAACTATCCAGCGCCTTCGTCATGGGTATTGGCATCAGCGGAATGCACTACACCGGAATGTGGGCGACTTGCTTTTTACAAATGCCGGATGGGCAAGAAATCCCAATCGCAAGATCTGATAATTCTTGGTTAGCAATTCAGATTGGAGTTGGCACCCTGATCGTGTTAGTTGCAACGTTAGTCACCTCACTGTTCGATCGCCGATATACAGATCAATTAGTTAGGCAAGTAGCATTGCAAGAAAGCGAAAAACGCTTTCGATCGCTGATCGAGACCATGCCAGTAGGAGTGCTGCTGCTGGATACGGATGGCCAAATTATTTTAATTAACGAAGTGGGCAGAGAATTGCTGGGTATTTCCCCATACGAAATCCCAGTAAAAAATGCTTTTGACCTCAATTGGCAGCTACTCGATGAAAAAGGTAATGTCGTTTCCCAACACAGCCATCCTTTAAAGCAAGCGATCGTGCAGCGTCAGCCCGTGCGTAACCTCGTTATCGGCGCATTTCGTCCTGCCAAACAAGATACGCTTTGGTTGCTGCTGAATGTCGATCCGCACTTGAGCGATGATGGCAACATCGAGCGCGTGGTTTGTACATTTAGCAATATTAGCGATCGCAAGTTAGCAGAAGAAGCCTTGCAACAGAGCAAGCATTTTATTGAGCGGATTACCCAGGCTTCTCCAAATGTTTTATATATTTACGATCTAATCGAGCGCCGCACTGTTTATAGCAATCGTCAAATTGCTACTTTGCTCGGTTATACCCCAGCACAAGTTCCAGAAATGGGAGGGGCGTTTTTCCAAAGTATTATTCACCCTAAAGATTTACCAAAAATGGCCGCGCATTTCCAACAATATGAAACGGCGACGGATGGCGATATTTTCCAGTTGGAATACCGGGTGAGAGATACCAAAGGAGAATGGCGGTATATTCTCACGAGAGAGAGCGTATTCGCCAGAAACGCTGATGGTAAGGTGAAACAGCTGATCGGCTCGGCGACTGACATTACCGA
>NZ_JACJUP010000909.1:0-3009 GCF_014748295.1 Planktothrix sp. FACHB-1355
ATCTTCCTCTACCAACATTCCCATCCCATTCAGAGTAGTGTAACCCAACCAAGGATCGGAATAGGCTTGCAATGCGCGTTGCGAGATCACAGTGCGGTGTCCGTCGTGCAAGAAATAATTCTTAATTTTGGGGTCAGTAACTACTAAACTCGGTGCGGCAACTTGAGCGGGTTTCATATAAATGATAATGTCGTTTTCCAAAGCCTGGGTTGGACCTTCGAGTAGTAGATTGTAGGAGGATGTCCCCGCACTGCCAATACCCATACCTTGCCGAACCACGATATCTTTGATGTTGTAGTTCAAGCGCTCGAATTTCTTGCTTCTGGGAATACTTTTGAGGTAATCGGGGAACGCCTCTAATATCTTAGTGCGAATTTCGCTATCTACGGGAGTAACACTCGATCCGAGAGTAAAGCGGCGATCGTAATTTTCAATATGAGTTTGACTTTCCAGCAATCCGATGCGCGTGTTTAAGCGCGTTTCATGCAGTAGATTCAGCAATTTGCCAGTTGTATTAGATAAAGTGAGAGCAAAATCACTGCGATCGGGCGAACTAGCAAACTCTGCCACCTGTGCGATGTAACTGCGCGTCATCGTGGCGATCGTCTGCTTAATTTCACCATCGCTGAGCGCCTTTTGATAACCGACCAAGCTTAAGCTGGCAGCTAACCGCTTCACATCCCAGGTAAACGCACCAACGTAGGATTCATCGAAATCGTTAACATCGAAAACCAGTACGCCTTCGCTGTTCATATAAGTGCCGAAATTCTCGGCGTGTAAGTCTCCCTGAATCCAAACTCGACTGGTTCGATCGTTGAGAAATGGGTCTTTATCGTCGGCGACATCCGCATAGAATAAAGCAGCACTACCGCGATAAAAGGCGAAAGCAGAAGCAGCCATTTTGCGAAACTTGATCCGCCATCCCTTCGGATTCGCTTGCATTTGGTCGCCGAAGTTGTTAACGAATACATCGATAATAAATTGCTGGCGGTTGCTTTTGTTGGTTTTTCTGCTCATAAAACTTTGCCCGAGTATGGAAAACTGGTAAACTTCAGTCTGGTAAGCGATCAGTGACGGTGCCAGTCGTTAAGCGAGTATTAATTTAACTGATTCCCAATTCTTTTCGTTATTTCTTCACAATTCTTTATACGTTACTATCAGTACAAGATTCGTGTATTTTGGACAATTGCTAAAAAAAATTCAATTGTATAGCAAATATTGTTACAGATGGACGATAAATACCAAGCCGATCGCCAGATCGAGAAAGGAGAAATACTTCATATTTCTATGCTGGGAGTAAGGGAGGCATATGAAAATAAAAATATCGCCTCTACGCTAGTTATAGAAAATTTAAAACTAGCCAAAAGCAAAAATTATAGAACGGCAGTAACCGAAGCAACCAGCTTAGTTTATCAGCACATATTTAAAAAGCTGGGATTTCAAGAAGAACTAGAGATCGAATATAAATCCTATACGTTCAAGGGAAAGAAATTTTTTGAATCTCTAGAGTAACATAAAGGTTGTATTTTGTTAACCAAAAATCTGGATAATTAACCTTAAGATTTAAAATTCTTATCGTTTTAGCTAAGTTAATTATTCCATTAGGGGGAAGCGTAACGCCTTTCTCAGTGTTTAGAGTAAGCATATCAAAGAAAGGTAGAGCCAAAATTTGACAAAAAGAACTGCCAGCTTGAGCGAAAGTGATAAGGAGGCTTGTCAAGACTATGGAATTCAATCACAATTTTTTTGCCAAACAAGCATGGTTTAGTAGAGCCACTATCATAGCGATTATGGCCAGTTCGATCGCAGCTTGTAACGACACCACAAACAACCCGAATGCTGCTACCTCCACTCCCAGCCCGACTCAGACTGTTGTTGTCACGCCCAGTCCTGTTCCCACTCAAACTGTCGTGGTGACCCCCAGTCCCATTCCCACTCAGACTGTCGTGGTGACGCCCAGTCCTATTCCCACTCAGACTGTTGTTGTGAGGGAACCAATTACCGATTTAGCAATTGTTGGCACTACACCAGATAAGCAGTCGCTTGTTAACAAGCGGGTAGAAGTAACAAATATTACGACTCAAAATGTCAATGGCGATCGCACTTTTTGGGTGGGTGCAGGTAACAACCAACAACTCTTCGTTGTTCTCGATCCAGTATTAGATGCAGGTAGCGCTGAAAACAAAGTTGTTGTTAAACCGGGACAAGCACTTAATCTCAACGGTGTTATCAAACCGATGCCGAGTTCTCAACAAGCTCAGACTCAATGGGGTTTAAGTGCCGCAGAAGCTCAACAATTGAGCAACCAAACAATCTACTTGCAAGCCGATCGAATCAGATTTCTTTAACAATAAATCCCTAGTAAATGCGACGGATTGGGTAAATGTCCAGCCCGTCGCATTGGATTTAGATCTTTTTAGATCCGGCAGGACATTGAATATTATTCCGAACAAGTCGAGGCATAGCCGGAGGAGTTCTTGTTGCAGAGTTACTTTCACAGATACCAGTAATTGTTGTGGCGTTATTGCCAGACCCGATGACAAAGACAGCCCCCGTATAACTCCTGATTCTAGAGTCTTTTGCTGAAGCTGTTGCCCTTGCGCTTCTGGGATTTACGACAGCAACTTTATAGCTGTAATTGCCAGTTTCCGGACTGATACCTACTCCTAATTGGGCAAAATTTCCAAATCGGTTATTTTCAACGTAATAAGCTTGCTGTGCCCTATTCAATGAGCTAATGGTGCTTTTACCTTCATCTTGTTTAGCTCGTATTATCGGGCCAAATTGTTTAACTCCAGCAAATCTGGCAGAATTTTGATTGTGGTATGTAGTGGAAATTCCTGCGGTAGCAGTTATCCCCATAGAAAGCACGGTTAATAGTGTGGTAAAGATGGACGGATAAGCTTTTTTTAACATAGTCGGGTAGCCAAACTTGAAACCCATTTTTTTTCCTCCTACTAGACCCTGTTAGTATTTAACCTGTTGGGTTACTTTAAGGATATCATTTAC
>NZ_JACJUP010000091.1:0-10722 GCF_014748295.1 Planktothrix sp. FACHB-1355
GTTGCATACGCAGTTTTTTTTCTAAGATTAATATACCGCCAAAAGGAGTTTTTTCTGCTTCTGGATCTATCGAAGTAATGCCGTATTGGCAAATATCTCCACCGATACAACTCCCTGATTTGTACCAACTTGGCAGCGGCTCAGAACTTGCAGGAGACTGAAGTCTTTTTTGTCCCCATTCCAAATAGATGGCAAGCGCTTTACTTTTGTAAGCATTTGCGGGATTTCTTTGTTGGGTAAATAAAGTAGCAGCTCTTTGTAAATCTGCGATCGCCCCTCGATAATCTTCTCTATGAGTCTTGCTTACACCTCGGTTATAAAAGTCTTCTGCCCTAGTTTGAACTATTTCTTCCGCTGATGGCGCTATAGGAATTTCCCACAGTAATATAGCAATTCCTAAAACTGAGTTTGCTTTTTGTAAATAGTTCATAATTTTCGTTCTTTCCTAGTTGCATAATAACAAAAGCCCAGCACAGCAAGGTTTTGCATAAATTTTACGCTAAATTACCAGATAAAGTACGGAAGACCCAGTTTTATTGCAAACTATTGATCGATCCTGTATAAGTCCGATCTGTTTGTCGTGCGATCTAGATTGCTATGTACCGAAAATTGTTTACGTCAGGTGAGTTGGGAAACCGTTTGGGTCGCCAGGGAATCTGGTTTGACCGCTTGTGGGTATTAGGATTGCTAATAGCAGCAATTACAATTTATGCTATTAATCTGGGCAACCTACCCTTGCGAGATTGGGATGAGGGAATTGTAGCTCAAGTGGCCCGCGACATTTGGCGGGCACCAAGCGGCTCTTTGCGCTGGCTTTACCCAACGCTGGCCGATACACCATATATCAACAAACCCCCACTCGTACATATCCTCATTGCTTGGGCGTATTCGGTTGGAGGCGTTAACGAATGGACGACCCGCTTTCCGGGAGCAATTTTAACAGCTCTCTCCGTTCCTCTGCTCTACGGTATCGGGCGAGAAATTTTTCCCCAACGCCTACCCGCCATTTTTTCGGCTTTGATTTACCTAACCTTATTGCCGATTTTACGTCATGGGCGATTGGCCATGCTGGATGGGACAGTACTGTGCTTTTTTCTATTTATGGTGTGGTGTTTATTACGCAGTCGCCGTAACTTACGCTACTGTCTCGGCATTGGTATTGGCTTCGGATTGATTTGTCTGACTAAAGGTATTTTGGGTTTATTATTAGGTGCGATCGCCCTCCTATTTCTGGCCTGGGATACACCTCGACTCTTAACATCTTTTTATTTCTGGATTGGTATCCTAATTGGCAGTTTTCCAGTCGCTTTATGGTACATAGCTCAGATTCTGCACTACCGTCAGACATTCATCAGTGAAGGTATTGTCGGCCAATCCTTACAGCGTATTTGGGCACCGATAGAAAATCATGCAGGGCCACCTTGGTATTATCTTCTGGAAATCTTGAAATACAACTGGCCTTGGCTGCTTTTTTTGCCCCAAAGTTTGCGCTTAGCTTGGGAAAATCGCAATCTCGGTTGGGCAAAGTTAGTCCTGATTTGGAGTGGCGTTTACTTATTGGTAATCTCGGTAATGAGTACAAAACTGCCTTGGTACGTATTGCCGATTTATCCAGCTTTAGCATTAGCACTGGGAGCCTATTTGGCAGAAGTTTGGTATTGGCCCACGACAAAATCCTATCCCCGCGCTTGGAGCCTTAGTTTAGCGCTGCTAGCTTTGATAGGTTGGGGTGGAAGTATTTACTTTGGTGGATTCTCTCCAAAACCAGAACAAGATATACAGGTGATATTGACTTCAGTTGCGCTAACCATGACCCTAGCAGCTGTCTTGGTTGCGCGTCGCGACCTTCAATTTATCCCCATTTTGTTTTGGGGTACTTATGTTTCCTTAGTGCTGCTAATGACTTCGGAACATTGGGTTTGGGAATTAGCCGAATATTATCCAGTTAAGCCAGTTGCCGAGATCATCCTCAAAAGCGATATCCCAATAGGAGAAAAGATATATACATCCCACCCCAACTTTCGTCCTTCGTTGAATTTTTATAGCGATCGCCAAGTGATCCCCGCTTCTGCTATAAACTTAGACCTGAAGAAATATTGGCAGTCACAACCTGCCCCCTACTTATTGCTCGATCCATCCTCTCTAAAAAATTTAAGTTTACAACCGATGCGATCGCTAGGCGCAGCCGCAGGTTGGACTCTAATTACGAGAGAAGTCGATGCCAAGAGAGTACCGTAGGTGAGTGGGGTAGTGGGCCAAAAGATCGAAAACTCTTTTTCACCAAGAATCTCTTATGGCAACGCCCCATGCCCATTTCGCCATCACCAATTTGGTCACTCCACCAATTTTGTCACCCAATCCATAAATCCCTGCAAAGGATTTTGTTGAGTGGGCTTTTCATCCAGGGTTGCCAAACTGTAACCCAGGAAAATAGCGCTACCGACGATCGCAATCAGGGAAATAGGTTTGACAATGCGAAAATCCCGACGCATACGAGCCAAAGGGCGACTTTGACGACGTAACATCTGCCCATCAGTCCGCAGTTTTTTACTCGGTTGGGGGTCGCGGACATAATGACCGCTTTCACTAACTACAAAGCGTTCCTGGCAATACGGACACATATATAGTCCACTGCCCGTGTTACCCAGCCTCATTCCCTTAGAACGATGGCAAATCGGGCAAGAAACAGAATGACCATCAAATGTGTGAGCATTCATCAGAATTTCCTAGTTTTCCACGGGATGTATATATTTTTCAGTGCTGATTAAGGTAACACTGCCTTGACGCGGCTGCGCCAAGATTAGAGGTTTTACTTGTGATGAGCTGACGCCATAGCGTGACTGTTAGCGACTCCCATCTGCCTGGGTACTTCTCGTTTATTTGAAGTGACGACAGGACGTTAGCCACAGATTTACATATTCGCCGATTTCATAGGACTACTAAACGATGACATTTTCCACACCCGTTGCTTTCCTGGCTTTACCCCTGACACTCAGAGGCAACTTTTCAGACTAGCCAACATGGATTGGATTATTTTGGCATCATCCTTAGTCTACCCTTGTTGACTGCCAAAACTGCACACCTGTAGTCTTCCTTATCGATACAATCTAAATGAGGAGCCAGTCACAAAATTTAACCAAACCGCCGATAATTGGCACTCACAAAACAGCAGTGCGATATCCTGTGCAAACAGATTACTCGCTCTTACCACAGCCACAAAACGCTATAACCAAGCGTCAAAGAAACGTTTTCTACCTGCCAAAGGGGCTTTGCTGCCGGGGTTCGACTTAGCGTCGATCGAGGTCGAAACGACCGGAGAGGGAAAGTAAGACCATCACCGAGTTCCATCTCGGACACCGCAACTGGTGTACCTAACATGGCATCTACCTGTAAGACACTAAGTCCGAACTTCAAACGTATCGTCAAATGAGAGTACTTCTCTGTTTCTCTATATAGTCAACTTTATAATGACCGCCATCCCTCCTACTGCTGTGCGTCTGAACGAACAGCCATTGCTTAATACAGGACAATCTTGTCTTACTTCTAACCAATCATCCCGTCTAACTCGCCTTTTTAACCGTCTCCAGCCATCCCCAGAAACTGTCGTACTGATTCTGGCAGTGCTGATTGGTAGCGGTACAGGTATGGGTGTAGTGACGTTTCACTATTTGATCGAACTGATCCATACCCTGATGCTACAGGACTTGATGGGAAAGATATCGGCTTGGGGTGCGTGGACTCTCGCCTGCGTTCCCACTATCGGTGGCTTGCTCGTTGGCTTAATGCGCTGGCGCTGGCAAGACTTAGGCCCAAGCATTTCTACCTTAATTGCGACTACCCAAGAATCTCGCCACGCCGTCGCCAGACAGCTCAGACCGGTGACGAAGATGGTAGCAGCTTCGATTTCGTTAGGATCGGGTGCTTCTCTGGGACCGGAGGGGCCGAGCGTAGAAATTGGCGCAAATTTTGGGATGCTGCTCGGCCAAGTGCTACAAGTTTCTCAAGAACGGCATCGTTTACTCTTGGGGGCTGGAGCTGCCGCCGGCTTGGCAGCCGGGTTTAATGCCCCCATCGCCGGAGTGTTCTTTGCCCTAGAGGTAGTGCTGGGAACTACTTTTGCTACCTCAGCAGTTAGCGTCGTACTGCTAGCAGCTGTTGTATCCGCTTTAATCGCTCAGATTGGATTAGGGGCTCAACCTGCTTTTAGCTTGCCTGTTTACGAAGTTCGCAGCCCCCTGGAATTACCCCTATACATGGGATTGGGTTTATTGGCAAGTCTGGTATCAATAACTTACACCCAAGCAATTCAGCTAGCTCAGCGCTGCTTTCGCGGACAAGTACCTTTTTTTAGCTGGTTGGGTCGAATTCCTAGATTTATTCATCCCATACTAGGCGGTCTCTGCGTAGGTTTGGTAGCTTTGCAGTTACCTCAAATTCTGGGCATCGGCTACGAAACTGTTGAGGCTATGCTCCAAGATGTGGAGTTTTCGCTACAACTGCTGTTACTGTTACTGGTCGTCAAGCTATTGATGACGGCGGTAAGTTTGGGTAGCGGATTGGTGGGCGGCATTTTTGCCCCAGCGATGTTTTTGGGTGCGTCTTCGGGAGCAGCTTACGGAAAAATTCTGGCAGCTTTGCTACCGGGAATGAGCGCCAATATCGCCGCACCACCGGCTTATGCAATGGTTGGAATGGCTGCGGTTTTGGCTGGAAGCGTGCGAGCTCCGCTGACATCTATTCTTTTGTTATTCGAGCTGACACGGGATTACCGTATTGTCTTACCTTTGATGGCAGCAGTGGGTCTTAGCGTTTGGTTGGTGGAAAGACTTAAGCCAACTGCCACTCAGGGTTTGAACCTGCAACAAATGGGCTTGAATGTAGAGAAAGACCAGTATCTGGAAATTTTGAAGCAAATGCCTGTGAAGGCAGCTATGCAAATACCACGCTTGATGCTATTGGGTTCCTGCGGTGTCCTAGAAGCTGGCCTTGCTCTTACTGATGAGAGGTGCCATACGGCTTTGGTTGTTGATGCAAACGAGCAACTGATTGGCCTTGTTACTCTTAAGGATATCAATCGGGCGATCGCACGATCGCAAGCAGATCCTCTTGCTTGCAATTTAGCCACTCAGACCCTGGAATCTATCTGCACCAAAGAAATCCTCTACGCATACACTTCTGAGTCTGTTGCTGAGGCTTTAGACCGCATGGCAGCTCGTGGTTTGCATCAGCTACCTGTAGTTGAGCGAGACAATCCCCAGCGAGTTTTAGGCTTACTAGAACGGGAGGGGATTAACTTAGCTTGTGATGTAGCAGTTACAGGTCAGGCACTCACTCGCTACCTATCAACGTCATCTAAAACGGATGAGTTGCCTCTAAACAAACTCAAGCAACCTGCTTGAAAACTTCAAGTAGCTTTGCGGGAATTTATCTTTGCTTGACAGCAGAAAGAAAGCATTCCCCTAGCTTCGCCTGACCGTGCGCGGCGATCGGTCGGCGTATGCAACTAAGCAGCTTTCCGCTTGGTATTAAAGCTCAGGATTCTTCGTCCTCTGGAATTTCATCTGCATTTAGTTGACGCAGCCGAATATGCTTGCGTCCCAGAGAAATTTCAAACTCATCTCCTGGCTGTAGTCCCATCTGTTTGGTGTAAGCTGAGCCAATCAGTAAGTTACCGTTAGATTGCACACTAATCCGATAGCTAGCACTACGTCCGCCGCGTCCGTTGCCACCTTGTTTGCTGTCTAACTGAATGCCCTCGGCATCAATGAGAGCGTTCAAGAACTTCATCATATTGACGCGCTCTACACCGTTTTTTGTGACGGTGTAGTAGCCGCACTCTTTGGCCTTTTCTTCTTTGCTCAGATTTTCCAGCTCTTTGACTCTTCTGAGGAGAGCTTCCCCAGTTAGGGTTTCGATCTTTTTGGTTTTACTCATTAACTTGACCCGAAAATTAATCCTTCAAGTATTTTATAGTATCTTACTTTAGGTAAACTTTGCTATGCTTATGAAGCTTTAACTTTGTATCAGCTCGCAAAATTATGTTACAACACCCTCACTCAACTTGTTATCTTGCATTGTTCGGCAGTTGTAGGGGCGTTTATCAACAAGAAGCTTCTTCACCCATCACTTGCCTCAACGGTCAGCAGTAGTGGCAATAATTGTTCTATTTGCTTTGATGCCCCCATACCTTTATCGGCGGCATTTAAACCGTTATAAGCGACAACCTACCTTAACCAACTGACAGACTCCCTCTCTTAAGAGTAGGCGCGTCGTTATCCGATATGTTAGTGGGCCACTGTAGATAGGATCTTTATTCTCGATCGATCGACTGCTACGAATGCTGCTATAGAACAAAACTTACTGCATAGTACGCGCCTTTACGATTTAATAGCCACATCTAGCTTCTGGCAGTTGCTTCCAGATGGAAATTAAAAGACTCTATAAATAGATATGTGCCGTATGAGTTGTCAAGAGGATGAAACTAACCACTCGCGGACATTACAGTGTTAAGGCACTGCTAGATTTGAGTTTACAGCCAGGATACGGTCCCACTTCTGTGAGAGCGATATCCCGCCGTCAAGATATCCCAGCTCCATACTTAGAAAAACTGCTTATAGAGATGCGTCGTGCTGGTTTAGTCGAATCACTTCGCGGTGCCCAAGGTGGTTACAAATTGGCACGCCAACCCGCACAAATTTCTCTTGGACAGATTTTAGAAGCAGTTGGCGAAACTATTGAACCGCTCCCTCATCGCGCCCCCGATGCAAAGCTTGCTGAGGACTGGGTGACTTTTACCGTTTGGCGACAGTTGCACCAAAAGCTCAAAGAAGCTCTCTATAGTATTTCCTTGGAAGACCTTTATTTCGATGCCCGCAGCTGGCAAGCATCCTTGGGGGAAGAAACGAGTTTTGTTGTTTAATAGTCAGCAATTAGTGGAAGAATGAAGGATGAACGCAGAAGGATCGAAGTCTACTGACAGATGAGGGCTGAAAACGAACATTTGAGAAGGTATGCAGTTTGATTTTTGGCAACTGGAGCCGGCGCTCGTCTTGGTATTAGCAGCCTGGTTAGATTACCTGATTGGCGATCCTTGGGGTTGGCCTCATCCCGTGCAGCTGATGGGTTGGGTAATCGATCGCTTATTTAAATATCTAATAGAAATTTTAAACAACCCTATTACCCTACGCTGCATTCATTTTACAAAAAATATCGCTAATTTGCCGATAGATACCATAGCACCCCGATGTGCTGGCATAGTACTGGGAATCATCTTGGTAATGGGTAGCGCGTTATTGGGTTGGTTAATCGTTCAAGCTGCCAAGTGGCTGCATCCTTTATTGGGCATTGCTGTTACCACGGTTATCCTAGCCAGCTGTTTTGCAGGCAAGAGTTTGAGAGATGCTGCTGAAAAAGTTTTGCAACCCTTAACATCTGGAGATTTAACTGGAGCCCGTTCTAGTTTGAGCCAATATGTAGGTAGGGATACTGATAAGCTAGCAGAGCCAGAAATCCTGCGATCGGTTTTGGAAACGGTGACAGAAAATGCCACAGATGGGATAATGGCTCCATTATTTTATGCCATACTCGGTGCATTTTTGCCGATCGTAGGTAGCGTACCCTTAGCGCTTGCCTATAAAGCGGCAAGTACTCTCGATTCAACCATCGGCTATCGAGAAGCACCTTATACATATATAGGATGGTTTAGCGCCAAACAGGAAGATGTTCTTACCTGGCTTCCTTGCAGATTTTTGGTAATTACCTTGGCAGTTATATCCGGTAGACCCAGGTATGTTTGGCAAATGTGTCTTCGAGATGCGCCATCAGACCCCAGTCCTAATTCCGGTTGGAGTGAGTGTGTTTACGCTGCCATCCTGGGTGTGCAAGTAGGAGGTACAAATTGGTATCGCGGCGTTGCCAAACACAAACCCCTATTGGGAGATCCAATTAACCCTATTACTCCCGATCGAATCAGACAAGCAATGCAGCTGACACGCTGTTGCTTTCTGATTTGGTTGTGTATCGCATTAGCTGCCTTAAGCTTAAGAACTATTCATTGAATTGTTTTTTTGTCAAGCCAAACGAAATCGAAATCAAGCAAAGAATATGGGTTTCTAAGACAAATCCTCGCTTTGGAGCTAGAAATCTACGTAAAAACCCGGTTTATGGAATCATCGTGCCTAAGTAAGTCTTGGGAAAAAGAAATTCGTCAAGAGCGATAAGATAAGATTTTTGAAACCACCCAGTTGGGTGACTTGGTGGAACGAAGTGGGATGACAGCAGTCAAACTTTATTTAGGATTTACGCGAGGAAGAGGAGTGTGTCATGCCCAAAAGACTTTTGCAAGCAGCCATCATCACATTCTTGCTCCAGCTACTGGCGTTAGTCAGCTCACCAACCGATCGGCAAGCAAGCACAGCATATCGCTGGCGATCGAATCAAACCCCTATCGCCGTTCTCGTCCATCGCCTGTTTCAATCACAGAAAACGTTGTTCAGGTGAGAAATGATTTGATGCGATCGATGTCTCCGGCACGCTAGACTGCTATAGAAGGTAATCGATATGAGAGCTTTAATAACTTATTTGGCACTCTTGCATATTTATTGTTAAAGCCCCGCTTATCGTGCGAAACGATACCGAGTTATAGCAGCTAGTCGGTAGCCATGACGAATCGCCTTGCTCAATCCCCAAGTTTGTACCTGCGTAAACACGCCGAAAACCCCCTCGACTGGTGGCCTTGGTGTGACGAAGCTATAGAAGTTGCCCGCCGCGAAAACAAGCCGATTTTCCTTTCGATCGGTTATTCGAGCTGTCATTGGTGTACGGTCATGGAAGGCGAGGCATTTTCCGATCCGGACATTGCCGAATATATGAATGCCAATTTTATCCCGATTAAGGTCGATCGGGAAGAGCGGCCAGACCTGGACAGTATCTATATGCAAGGATTGCAGATGATGGTCGGGCAAGGCGGGTGGCCCCTCAATGTCTTCCTAGATCCCAAAGACTTAGTGCCTTTTTACGGCGGTACATACTTTCCCGTACAACCTCGCTACGGACGCCCCGGATTTCTACAAGTACTCCAAGCCATACGCCGCTACTACGATACGGAAAAAGCGAAGGTAGAATCGGTCACGGCTGAGATTCGCGGTTATCTCCAGCAAGCAGCAGCCTTGCAACCCGACGGTAGCGAAAAATTAGATTCATCTTTATTGCAACAAGGTTTAAATACTAACGCCAGCGTACTGAAGGGAGTAGGTTATGGCCCTAGTTTCCCGATGATGCCTTACGCCCAACTGGTATTGCGCGGGGTACGATTTGGTTCTCAGCTGGCAGTGGCAAATCAGGAATCCGAAAATGATTTTAGGCAAGTTTGTACCAAGCGCGGCTTAGATCTGGCGTTGGGAGGCATTTACGACCACGTAGCCGGAGGTTTTCATCGCTATACCGTCGATCCATCTTGGACAGTGCCTCACTTTGAAAAAATGCTCTACGATAACGGTCAGATTGTGGAATATCTGGCTTGTTTGTGGAGTAGCGGAGTAAGGGAACCGGCATTTGAGAGCGCGATCGCCGGTACGGTAGAGTGGTTGCAGCGGGAAATGACTGCTCCTGAAGGTTACTTTTACGCTGCACAGGATGCCGATAGTTTCCCCGATCGCACTGCTAAAGAGCCAGAGGAAGGAAACTTTTACGTCTGGAATTATAGCGAACTGCAACAGCTGCTCACTTCTGAAGAGTTAGCTGAGATGGAAGAGCAGTTTACAGTTACTGCTGAGGGCAATTTTGAAGGCAACAATGTTTTGCAACGCCGTCATCCGGGTAAGCTGAGCGACACAATCGAAACGGCGTTAGCCAAACTGTTTCAAATGCGTTATGGCGCAACGCCTGAAACTATGGAAACTTTCCCGCCCGCTATTAACAATCAGGAAGCTAAGAGCGGTAATTGGGATGGTAGGATTCCGCCGGTTACCGATCCAAAAATGATTGTGGCTTGGAATAGTCTGATGATTTCAGGGCTGGCACGAGCTTATGTTGTATTCGGTCAGATAGAATATTTTTTGCTTGCGGTTCGATGCGCCAATTTTATTTTGGATAGCCAGTGGGTGCAGGAACGCTTTCATCGTCTCAATTATGACGGAAAGCCGGCAGTTCTGGCTCAGTCTGAAGATTACGCTCTTTTTATCAAAGCGCTCCTCGATTTGCAGCAAGCAACCCTCAGAATTGAAGATAGCGAAGAAACTTCCGGTTACGAATTACCAAAAGCGAATTTTTGGCTCGAAAAAGCAGTTAAGGTGCAGGAAGAGTTCGATGAATTTCTGTGGAGTCTGGAATTAGGCGGTTATTATAACACAGCCAGGGATGCTAGCGGCGATCTGGTGGTGCGGGAGCGCAACTATAACGATAATGCTACTCCTTCTGCAAATGGGATTGCGATCGCTAACTTAGTGCAGCTCGCCTTGCTGACTGAAGATCTGCAATATCTCGATCGTGCCGAGCAAGCTTTACAAGCTTTTTGCAGTGTAATGAACCAACCCCAAGCCTGCCCCAGTCTATTTACTGCTTTAGACTGGTATCTTAACCACACTCTGATTCGTACTAACAGCGAGCATCTCCAATCTCTAATTGCTGAGTATGTGCCTACAGCTGTTTATGCGCTTGCGGATAATCTCCCAGATGGAAGTGTAGGCCAAGTTTGCCCAGGACTCAGCTGCTCGCAACCTGCCC
>NZ_JACJUP010000910.1:0-3008 GCF_014748295.1 Planktothrix sp. FACHB-1355
CTTCCCGACGCCCTAGACCCTCCCGCGAAATAAAATTTTATAAAGACTTATGAAAAAAATCAACCGATTTTGCTGTATCAGAGTAAAGATTTGATGAATCCGGTTAACAAAAGTCGCCTTTTGAGGGATTCTTTGCTAACTTGCTAGTTGTGCAGTCACGCTTTCATATCCGGCAAACAGTAAAATGTCCCAAAGTCTTATCCAAAAATGTCATAAAACGGCAATTTCATCAGAAGCATCTCAACAAGAATGGAATGTCAGCAGACCATAAAGGGTGCAAGCCAGTTATATTTGGAACGGCGGTATTTACTGCTTGACAAAATGTATCATTTGTTAAAAAATTATGAGAATTTTGGTCACTGGTGGTGCTGGGTTTATCGGTTCGCATCTGATCGATCGCCTCATGGAACAAGGACATGAAGTGATTTGCTTGGATAACTTTTATACAGGCCACAAGCGAAATATCCTCAAATGGCTGGATAAACCCTACTTCGAGTTAATCCGCCACGACATCACCGAACCGATTAGGTTGGAAGTGGATCAAATTTATCACCTAGCTTGTCCCGCTTCCCCCGTCCATTATCAATTCAACCCCATCAAAACCGTCAAAACAAACGTGATGGGAACAATGAATATGCTAGGCTTGGCAAAGCGCGTCAAAGCAAGGTTTCTACTTGCTTCCACATCGGAAGTATACGGCGATCCAGAAGAGCATCCCCAAACAGAAGAATACAGAGGCAATGTTAATACTATTGGGATCAGATCCTGTTACGACGAAGGCAAGCGCATCGCAGAAACATTATCTTTTGATTATCACCGAGAAAATAATGTAGAAATTCGCGTAGCGCGAATCTTCAACACCTATGGACCCAGAATGTTAGAAAACGACGGTCGCGTCGTCAGCAACTTTATAGTTCAGTCACTGCGGGGTATCCCCCTGACCGTATATGGAACCGGTTCCCAAACGCGCAGTTTTTGCTACGTTTCCGACTTAGTGGAAGGTTTGATGCGGCTGATGAATGGCGATCGCACCGGGCCGATCAATTTAGGCAATCCGGACGAATACACTATTCTACAACTGGCGCAGAAAATTCAGCAAATGGTGAATCCAAATGTTGAGATTAAGTACGAACCGCTACCGCAAGACGACCCCCGCAAACGCCAACCGGATATTACAAAAGCGAAAACTTGGCTGGGATGGCAGCCGACGATCCCTCTGGAAGCAGGGCTGAAGCTAACAATAGAAGATTTCAGGGCTCGCATCGAGAACTCCGAAGCATCAACAATCGGCTAAAGAAGGAATGTAGGGTATTTGGTTCCGGTTGATAGCGATCGCTAACTAAGTTTTGGGTACTATACATCAGGGCATAATCAAAAAACAGGAGTAGAGTACATCTAAGTTAGCAACATACCCTACATTCTCTATCCAAAACAAAAATTTCCATATTAGCGGAAAGCTAATATAACTGGAGTTTAGTCATTTACTTTGAGGATAAGCACAATATGCGTGTTTGCGTTATAGGTACCGGATACGTTGGTTTAGTTACAGGCGTTTGTTTGGCACATACCGGTCATCATGTGATCTGCGTAGACAACAACGAAGAAAAAGTTAAGTTAATGAAAGCCGGACAATCGCCGATATTTGAACCGGGATTATCCGAACTGATGCAGTCTACCTACCAGAACGGATTGCTGGAATTTACCACCGATATCGCCGCAGGTGTCCAGCACGGAGAAATTTTATTCATCGCTGTGGGAACGCCTCCATTGCCAACAGGAGAAAGCGATACCCGCTACGTAGAAGCAGTTGCCCGTGGCATTGGGGCCAATCTCAACGACGGCTATAAAGTAATCGTAAATAAATCTACCGTGCCGATCGGATCGGGCGACTGGGTACGCATGATCGTCATGGACGGGATCGCCGAACGCCAAAAAGTGCTGGTAGGTGCTGGTGGCGTGGAAGCAGCCGTACAAAAAATCGCCGCCGAATTCGATGTCGTCAGCAATCCGGAATTTTTACGCGAAGGATCGGCAGTTTACGATACCTTTAACCCCGATCGCATCGTTCTGGGCAGCAACAACCAGAAAGCGATCGATCTGATGAAACAACTATACACCCCCATCATCGACCGTAAGTATGCCGAAAATCCATCTTTACCGCCAGTACCGGTAGTGGAAACAGACATCAACTCGGCAGAAATGATCAAGTACGCCGCCAACGCTTTCTTAGCAACCAAAATCAGCTTTATCAACGAAGTAGCTAATATTTGCGATCGCGTCGGCGCTGACGTTACCCAAGTCGCCAAAGGTATCGGTTTAGACTCCCGCATTGGTGGCAAATTCTTGCAAGCTGGGATTGGTTGGGGCGGTTCTTGTTTCCCCAAAGATGTCTCCGCCCTCGTCCACACCGCTAAAGATTATAACTACACAGCCGAACTTCTGGAAGCAGCTGTGAAAGTCAATCAACGTCAGCGTCTGATTGCAGTCGATAAACTGCAACAAGAACTGAAAATACTCAAGGGTAAATCCGTCGGTTTGTTGGGGTTGACTTTCAAACCGGATACCGATGATATGCGGGACGCCCCAGCCCTGAATATCATCGAAGAACTCAACCGTTTGGGGATGAAAGTCAAAGCTTACGATCCGATCGTTTCTCAAACCGGTTTGCGTCACGGTTTAAGCGGCGTAATTGTCGAAACAGATCCGGAACGTTTGGCAGATGGTTGCGATGCTTTGGTACTGGTCACAGAATGGGATCAGTTCCGCACTTTAGACTACGCCAAAATGGCTAAATTGATGAATCATGCCGTCATAATTGACGGTCGTAACTTCCTGAATCCCAAGGAGATAGAAGCCGCAGGATTCCGTTATGTAGGAATTGGCCGATAAGGGAATTTTAGATTTTGGATTTGGGATTTTGGATTGAATTGAATTTGAAATCTCAAATCTGGAATCTAAAATTTATCAGTTTGCGATCGGGCAAAAAAATGCCAGATTAAACCAGCTAC
>NZ_JACJUP010000911.1:0-2937 GCF_014748295.1 Planktothrix sp. FACHB-1355
CTTTTTTAATTTCACTATACGGATTGCGGATAGTCTCTACATCTCCCGGATAATCTGCGAACGAGGTTCCTAATACTAAATTAACCGCCTCAGCGTGAGCTAGGTAATAAGCTTCCAGCATATTGACTAAGAAATGTACAGAAGCACGATGTCTTTGTTCTGGCGGAAGAGAGTCAAGAATTTCTCGGTATCGATCGAAAACCTCTTGTGGCTGCTCGTGATTGTGATACTCCAAATCATCTACAAGTATTACATAGGTATTTGCTTCATTGAGATGCTTTCTGGCTGGTAATGCAATCTGTTCAATGTGTTTTGTAGAAATAGCTTTGTTAGTCCCAGTCACGGTTAGTTTTGACTTTCGTTTTTCCGAAGTTATCCGTCCAAGCTGAGGAATACGGCTCAACACTTTAAAAGTGCAATAACCAGACTCCATCAGCGCTCTAAATAACTTAGGAAGGTGCAGTTCTTCAGTCTCTCCTGTGACAAGCAATCCGAACTTCAAATAACGATATTGCTGAGGCTCGTTATTATCTTGACTCTTCATTCAGCTTCTTCCTCAAACGGAGACTTACTTTGAGGTGCAATCATCTCAGCCATGTAGAGAGAACCAGTGGCATATTCTTCCAGTAAATCTTGGATACCTTCAATCTCGCTGACTCGTTTCATTACTGTTCGTCCCATCTCGTCAACTTCCGCAGCCAATATATTCTCTGGCTCAAATTGACTAATAAGTACCGGAGAGTGAGTGGCAATAAATACCTGCTTATTCCATCTTTCAGTAGCGAGTTTGACGGCTTTCCCAAAAACTGCTAATGACCAAGGATGAAGCGATATTTCAGGCTCGTCAAACAATATTAGTGAATAGCGGTCTTTGCCTTCCGAAAATAAAGCTGTGAGATTGATCAGCATCTGAAGATGTCCATCTGATACTCCTGATGCTCGGATTGGTTTGCGCCGTCTTTTATCTATAAAGTTTGCATAAACTGTGTATCGACCAGTTTGTTCAAAAAACAAATCGTCGAAAGATGGGAAGCTTTGTCGCATAAAATCAATTATTGTGTCATATCGATCGTCAATGACTCGTCTATCGTGTAAGTTTCTCAATACTGACCACAAGTTTTCACAACGATCCTGTAACCGCTCTCCAAAATCAGATTCCGAGCCAAATCGTTTGATTTTGAATAATGAAGCAGATCTTGATTGATAGGAACGCAGGCGACGAAGTAAATTGTCTATATCGGAAGCGGCAGAATCACTATCTTCCAAACCTACATATCTGGTTAAGGCTAGTTTTTCCGGATCTCTGAGAACAGAGACTTCTAATTGTTCAGATTTTAAGTGATAAAAGGAAGACTTGTCACTGCCTATTTTTCTGTCAATTACGTAGGTATCGCGGTGCTTAGATTGTAATCTTTCTCCAACAAAAGGTTCTATTCTGCCTGAAGAATATCCAAAGGATACTTCGTATTTAGCCGATTCAGTTTGAATTGCGATCGATATATTTTCGCCTTCATCCGAGCCATCCCAAAGAAGACCGATGCCATGATCTCTTTCGGAGGATGCTAAATCAACTCCGCGAATGGCGCAGTCTCGCACAAACCATATTGTATCCAGAAAGGTTGATTTTCCGGCTCCATTAGGCCCGAATAAAACGTTTAGAGATTCGGTAGCAATATCTACATCCGCAAGCGAACGGAAATTCTTGATTTGCAAACGAGTTAATTGATTTGGCATAGCTACGCCTGTCATTCTTTTTCCTATTAAGCACTCACAACTGAATATACTTCCTGCACCACCTTCGCCAAACGCTGCATTCCAACTTCAATATCCTCGTCGGTAGCAGTCAGACTGATGCGGATACACTCATTTTTATGTTGCCAATCTTCACGCAAACCGGGGAAGAAAGAACTACCCGGTACAACAATTACACCCACCTTTTTCAACTGTTGATATAATTCCCAGTCGGTCATCGGTAAATTTTCTAACCACAACCACGCAAAAATTGCGCCTTCACCGCGATGGAGAAACCAGGGCAAATCTTTGGGCATTGCTTGCTCTAGTGTATTTTCTACTACATCGAATTTTTTCTGGTAGTAGGGGCGAATGACTGTTTCGGAGATGTTGGCTAGCATTCCAGAGGCGATCGCACGGGTGGCGATCGCTTGCCCGTACCGAGATGAATGGATACACATATTAGTTTGGAACGACTCAACCACCTGGATGGCGCTTTCGGAACCGATCGCAATTCCAATCCGTTCTCCCGGTAAGCCAGCCTTGGATAAGCTCATACAGTGGATGATATTATCCCCAAATATCGGTGTCATTTCCGTAAAGTTCAAGGCCGGGAAGGGAGGCCCATACGCAGAATCAATTAATACAGGTACATCGTAATTTGCCGCCAAATCTGCGATTTTGCGTACTTCTTCATCGGTAAGGACGTTGCCCGTAGGATTGCAGGGACGGGAGAATAAAACGCAACCCGTACTTTCGTTAACTTCCAGTTGGCTAAAATCCGGGCGGTATTTGAAGCGATGGGCAGCCGCATCGATATCCAGTGTTGGTTTATACGCTAATAACGCCTGCGGCACTAAAGTCACGCCGCCATAACCGGTGTAATCTGGACTCAGGGGCAGAACGATTTGCTTTAATTCTCCAGTTGTGGTGTATCCGCCAAAAGCATTCGCGGCGTAGAAATAGAGACTTTGACTGCCAGGGGTAATCAGGATGTTGCGATTGGTGAGATTTAACCCATAGCGACGATTGAAATCGGTAGCTATTGCCTCAATTAACGGTTCGTAGCCTTGAGAATCACCGTAGCGGCAAACAACTTTACCGTATTCTGAACTATCTAGCAATTCTTTGGTGCAATCCCGCCACAGTTGTTCGACTTCCGGCAAAATGACGGGATTTCCAGGACTGAGATTGATGAACTCCTGC
>NZ_JACJUP010000912.1:0-3004 GCF_014748295.1 Planktothrix sp. FACHB-1355
AATGACAAGGGAGGCGTGGGCAAAACAACAACAGCTATTAATTTGGCAGCTATCTTAGCGAAAAATAAAAAGAAAGTTTTAGTAGTAGACTTTGACCCACAACAAGCGGATTTAACTGAATCTTTAGGGCTAGAAGAAGGAAAGGTAAAATTATCTAATTGCCTAGCAGAAAGAACTTTGAATGTTCGAGATACAATCCGGACATTTAAACTGGTAGACAAGTCAAGAAAAGAAGTTAAAGTATTTGACTTTATTCCGTCAGATTCAGGATTAGCCAAAATAAAAACGATAAAAACAGTATTTAGCCTGTAAGAAAGATTAATAGGTTTTGATTTTCTACGAGTACGAAATCGATTTATTTATCGATATCATCAATCCTTTACAATAAATTTAAGCAGATATTTATCTTTCAGAATTAAATTTGATAATTCGATTAATTGATGAAAAAATCTTCACCCTGAATCTTCAAACATATAAATTCAAAGAATCGACACTAGCGCAAAGATAGCAAACACTCTTATCCTCTGCGTACCTCTGCGTTTACCTTTGCGTCCTTTGCGTTAAAAAACATCTACTCCTCCAAACCAACCGCCTCAGAAATATTAGACAAACCCCGTTCATCCAACTTTTTCAACAATCCTTCTAAAATCCGCCGCACCATCCACGGTCCCTCATAAATCCAACCTGTGTAAGTTTGAATCAAACAAGCACCAGCAGTAATCTTTACCCAAGCATCCTCAGCAGTAAAAATACCTCCTACACCAATAATTGGCAATTGCCCTTTTGTTTCCCGCCAAATAAACTTAATTACCTCGGTTGAACGATCCCTCAGCGGCGCACCGCTAATGCCACCCTCTTCTTCCCGCACAGACTTACCCGTTTCGTCAATTACCTCAGTTTGGAGTTTGTCGCGACTAATTGTGGTATTGGTGGCAATAATACCTGCCAGCCGATGCGTCGAGGCTACTGCCAAAACATTGGCGATCGCATCCCACTCCAAGTCGGGTGCAATCTTGACTAAAATTGGTTTATACCCTTGATTTTCTTGCTGCAAAGCCGACAAAATCCCGCTCAACAGAGGTGCATCTTGGAGCGATCGCAAGCCTGGGGTATTCGGTGAGGAGACATTTACGACAAAATAATCGCCCCACTCTTTGAGAAGGCGAAAACTTTCCACATAATCAGATGCAGCGTCAGATAAGGGTGTTACCTTAGATTTACCTAGATTAATTCCTATTGGCATCGGTCGGGGACGCCCCTGCCAAATGGCGCGTAGCCTGCCACTCATTTCTTCTGCACCGTTGTTATTAAAACCCATACGGTTTAGAGCTGCTTTGTCAGCAGGCAATCGAAACAAGCGGGGACGCGGGTTCCCAGGCTGTGCCAGTAAAGTTACAGTACCCAATTCAGCAAAGCCAAAACCAAAAGTAGACCAAATGCCAGAAGCTACGCCGTTCTTATCAAAGCCAGCTGCCAATCCGATCGGATTTGGGAACAGCTGGGGGGAAAACTTTTCGCTGGGTAGGAGTTTTTGTTCCAAACGGGTATCCGCCAAGCAAAAAGATCGCTGAAGTTGGTCTCGCAACCCGGTTACAGGGAAGCGATAAGCATTACGATCTAACCAACTCAAAAATTGAATGCTTTGCTGATGCAACCATTCCGGATCGCTCTTGAGAACATTAAACAAAAGAGGACGTAAACCAAGTTGATAAATATCCAAGGCTCTTAAAGTTTGGTAGTAGGGTCTAGAGATTGGGGAAGAAAGGGCGTAGGAGTTAGGGGCAGGGGCTATGGGCAGACGGGCGAGCGGGGCTAGACAGAGAAGGTAATAAATATTTTCCCACTTTTCTCTAGCCCAGCACCCACCACCCAGGCGATTTCTTCCCCTGTACCTATTACCTAATAGGGGTGAAAGCAGATGGGCCAGCAACAAAGACCGAATTCTGAAGACAAAAAAGTCGTGACTTTAGGACGTGTCCTCCAGACCCTGCGGGAAGAGGATAACGTCGATGTTTTGATTGACACAACTATCAATTATCTCCAGGCTGAGTTTGACTACAGCCTGATTTGGATCGGATTTTACGATCGCCTAGACCATCGCATCTTAGGCAAAGGCGGAATTGTACCCACTGGGGACATCAATTTCTTGAAACAGCGAATTTTTCTCAATCCAGGGGATCTCCTAGAACAGGTCGTCATTCAGCTCAGACCGATAGGGGTACCGGACTTGCGCCAAGAAACGCGAGCTGGAGAGTGGCGGAAAGCAGCGGCAAACTTCAATATTCGGGGAACGCTGATTTTCCCCATTCGCTATCGCGATCGCTGTTTTGGAGTGGTAATGCTGGGCTCCCTGCAATGGGGAATTTCGCCGCAACCGGAAGAGAAAGCGCGACTATCTATGCTATTAGGGGGATTGGCAGCTTCTCTGAACCAAATCGAAACAGATTGGAACCGCCAACGCACTAAGCGTCCTGACGAGCCATTGTTCCGAATTCTAGAGCAGTTACGCTCGACGCGCACAATATTGCAGCGTCTGGAGACGGTAGTAGCAGAAACGCATCAATTTGTAGCGCCGACACGGACGAGCATTTATTGGTTTGAGCGAGAGCGGCGTTATTTTTGGAGGCGGATGAGTAACCGCGCCAGCGGCAGTTTCGGTGACGCCGTTACCAAAGCTTCCGGAATCACCGTACAGGAATCGGGTGGCTTTTATAATGCTTTGGTAGCCGATCAGATGGTGTCGATCGGAGAAGCTCACAGTTCCCTCAAAGCCGATATTACCAGCAGGTTATTGCAGAGATTGGGAGTGAGAAGCTTACTGGCAGCTCCGATTCGCTTAGGAGATGAATTGCTCGGCTTTCTAGCAGTAGAAGGTAACGAACCTCGCATTTGGAAGGAAGAAGAAAAAAACTATCTCCGGGGTGCGGCGCAGTTAATTGCCATGTTTTCTCCCATCGAAGAGATGGAAGTCACTGTGGAGCAAACCAAACAAGATCGAATGCTC
>NZ_JACJUP010000913.1:0-3002 GCF_014748295.1 Planktothrix sp. FACHB-1355
GAGAGCCAAGTGGAGGTTTCATCGCATTTTGAACCCCCGTCCCTTTAGGGCTGGGGTGGCTTCAGGAAACTGGCATCAAAAACACTTTAACTCAGCGGTAGCAAAATCTCAAATTCTGTGCCGACACCCAGATGCGATCGCAAATTCAATTTGCCGCCATGCTTTTCTGTCACGATTTGATGACCGATCGCCAACCCCAGTCCCGTCCCTTTCCCGACAGGCTTAGTGGTAAAGAAAGTTTCAAAAATCCGCCCCTGAATTTCTGGTGGAATACCCGGCCCGTTATCGGCAATGCGAACGGCAGCCCAAGAACGATTTTCTAATTCTACCACCTGAGAAACAATTTCAATTCGAGGTTTCCACTGGCTAGCCGCTTTCTTATTCGATTCCTTCTTATCCATCAGTGCGTCGATCGCATTGCTGATAATATTCATGAATACCTGGCTCAACTGACCTGAGTAACAAGGCACTGGCGGCAGGTCGCCATAATTTTTCACCACTTCAATCGTGTATTTTACCCGATTATGCAGAATCAACAGAGTACTTTCAATACATTCGTGCAGATCGATCGCTTTTTGACTTCCCTCTCCCATATGGGAGAAATTTCGCAGGCTATTGACTATCTTGACTAATTGCTCTGTCCCTATCTTCATACTGTCAATCAGCTTCTGCATATCTTCTTGTAAAAACTCAAATTCTATTTCTCTTTTAATTTCTTCAACTTGCGGTGGTTTTTCTCTAATTGTTGTATCGTAAGCTGAAATTAACTTGATTAAATCTTGGCTGTAATTTGATAGGTATTCTAAATTTCCCGAAATAAAATTAACTGGATTTAAAATTTCGTGACCTACCTCAGCTACCATCTGTCCTAAACTTGCCATTTTTTCCGTTTGCATCATGTGCAACTTTGTTTGCTCGTGCAGTAGCCGCGTTGTCAGCTCGTGAATATGCGATTGGGCAATCAGCAATTCATGAACGTCTAATAATTTGTAAACTGTCGGCTCAATTTCCACCACAATCGGTTCGTATAGCAGCTCGGCAGGCCGCTGCAAAGACCGCCTCGCCGCCATCACAATTAGAGTATCGTCAGGAAAAATTAGCACATCTCTATGAGCCAATACATATAAACACTTTATCGGTCGCTTTAAAAATAATTCCAATCCGTAAGGTCGGCTCATACATTCTAAAAAACGCCGCCGGGAAATCATACCTGCAAACTGACTTTGCTCCACCAAAATTACTCCCGGCAGCAGCGGATTATCTTGAAATGCCTGTGCTACTTCGCTACCCGGACGATCGTTCTCTACACTGAAATCATACAGAGGCAAGTCTTGAAGCGTTGATTCCAGACTGAGGTCTTTTTTTTGCGAACTTGGTTGAACTGACATTTCCAGGGATGATTGTTTGAGAGCGAACATAAGCCTATGCCTCAATCAGTTCTTTTAATTGGTATAGTAAGATTCATATTCTACTTTATCATTATATTTTTTATTTGAAAAAATCTTTTATTTAAAACTTAATAGGCTAGAAAAATTAACCTTAAAAAAAACCTTTTTTAACCTAAACTTAACCTAATCAAACATTTCCTCTTTTAAGTATTGATAATTTATACATCAATTAATTAGAAAGTATAAATATTTGTGAATAACGCATAAAATATCGATATCCGGCATTCCCAGCGATGAGATCGACTTGAGGCAGAGTAATGGCAGGAGCTCTTAAGCGCAGATGCTAACGCGATCGCGTCCGGATGCTTTAGACTCATAGAGAGCGCGATCGGCTGCTGCAATCAAGTCGATCGGAATCGATCCGGGTTCCGGAACCATAGTTGCGACACCCACACTGAGAGTGACATAAGGCTCAACACAAGAATTGATGTGGCGAATTTGTAGCGCTTTAACATTCATTCGGATTTCCTCTGCTACGCGAACAGCACCGGCAGCTGGGGTATTGGGTAAAATTACCGCAAATTCTTCACCTCCGTAACGCGCCACCAAATCCGCCGGTCGCTTCACCGCCGCGCTAATTGCATAAGCGACTTGTTGCAAACAAGCATCTCCCCCTAAATGACCGTAAGTATCGTTATAGTCTTTAAAACAATCGATATCGCATAGAATTAAAGAAAGTGGTGCTTGTTCGCGAGCGAGTTCGTGCCACTTATTGTCCAGGTATTCGTCAAATCGACGACGGTTAGCCACTTTTGTCAAACCGTCAGCAGTAGCGAGACTGCGTAGTTCGTGGTTCGCTTTCTCAAGTTCTTGATAAAGTTGATGAATTAGTTGAGATGCTAATTCGTGAATATGCGATTGAGCTACCAGTAATTGATGAGCATCTAAGAGTCTGTAAACCGTCGGTTCAATTTCCACCACAATCGGTTCGTACAGTAACTCTGCCGATCGCTGTAAAGAGCGCCGCGCCGCCATCACAATTAAAGTATCGCTTGGAAAAATTAAACTATCGCTATTCGCTAAAAGATATAAAGATTTAATCGGTCGCTTCAAAAACAATTCCAATCCGTAGGGGCGACTCATGTATTCCAAAAACCGCCGCCGGGAAATCATACCTAAAAGGCGATCGTGTTCTATCAAGATTACTCCCGGCAGGAGAGGATTGTCTTGAAACGCCTGCGCTACTTCGCCTCCACGCATATCGCTGCGTACACTAAAATCATAAAGCGGCAACTCTCCCAGCGTTGACTGCAAACTTAGTTCCCGCGCCTGGGATATCGGTAGAACTGATAACTCGGAAGAGATCTTTTTTGCAACAACCATTAAGCAATTCCTCAGTCAGCTCTTAGAGTCTATATTGCCAGATGCTCAAAGTACCCTTTTACACCCCTTTTTTTTTGTTTTTCTACACAGAGGTAGAAGCTCTTTGCTTGCTCCAGCACAAGATGGCGTACTATTGCAGATTAATGCCGGAATGCTATATTAGCGTATTCTCACTTTTGCTTAAGTAAAACTATACACAAAATAATATATACTAAAAAAGTTAAACAAATA
>NZ_JACJUP010000914.1:0-2939 GCF_014748295.1 Planktothrix sp. FACHB-1355
AAAATTAATTGATTTGGGCTTAGCTTTAGGAAATCGAACTGTTGCCTTGCTGGTTGGCTTGATACCGGAAGAAAAAGAAAAAGTGGGGATTCGAGTACAGGTGCATCCTACCTACCAAGAAACTTATTTACCGCCAAATCTAAAATTAACCTTGCTATCTCAAACAGGAGCAACTCTTCAGGAAATTCAATCCCGCACCCAAGATAACTACATTCAGCTAAAACGTTTTAAATGCCCGGTAGGAAAATCTTTTAGCATTGAAGTTAGCTTCAACGATGTGAGTATTCGGGAAAAGTTTGCTATTGAAACACTAGCAGAATAACGTTATGAATAAGTTAGTTATTTTGAATCTGGGAAAAGGCAATCTGCAAAACGGCTTCCCAGTTGTCGTTGCTCAACTGCGAGAAGCTGGCAATTCTAATCTAATTCAATTTACGGGGAATTTACCCGCCGCCCCAGAAATTATAGATAGCTACCGTCGCTGGCAATTACTTTATGAAATGCTTTATGAAGCTCGTTATAAAGGTGCAGCTTGGCGACAAAAAAGATTGACCGATGATGATATTGAAATTGATGATGCAGATGTAACTCACGTTTCTGATGCCGAATTTTTTTCAATCGGTCAACAATTACAAAACCGCATTGATAATTGGCTAGATTCTCAGGAATTTCGCCCTGTCGATCGCCAATTACGGATGCGATTAGCTATTTCCGATGAAATTCGAGTGGTGATTCAAACTGAAGACACCCAAGTACGGAAGCTTCCCTGGCATTTGTGGAATTTTTTTAAAGATTATCGGCAGGCAGAAGTTGCTTTAAGTACCTTAGATTTTGGCTTAGAAAAAAAACCATATCAAACAGCGACAGAAAAAGTGAGGGTTTTGGCAGTTTTAGGCGATCGCACTGGTATTGATATTGATACTGATACGCGATTACTGAAAAACTTACCTCATGCTGAAGTTGTATTTTTAGTAGAACCTCAACGCCAGGAATTAGACGAACAACTTTGGGATAGACAGGGGTGGGATATTCTTTTCTTTGCCGGACATAGTTCCAGTCAAACAGACGGCGAAACGGGTGAAATCTATATTAATTTTCAAGAAAGTTTAACAATTACGCAGTTAAAAAATGCTTTGACGAGAGCGATATCACGTCGATTGCAACTAGCTATTTTTAACTCTTGTGATGGTTTGGGATTAGGACGAGAACTGGCTTCTTTGCAGATCCCGCAAATGATTGTAATGCGAGAACCCGTACCAGATAAAGTAGCCCAGGAATTTTTAAAGTATTTTCTGACAGCGTTTTCTGCTGGAGATTCTTTTTATTTAGCGGTGAGGGAAGCAAGAGAAAGATTACAAGGGTTAGAAAGCGACTTTCCGGGTGCTAGTTGGTTACCAGTCGTAATTTGTCAGGATTTAGCAGCAGAACCACCTACTTGGGAAAAATTACGCATTAGCAAAAACGATCGCGAATTGCCGATCCCACCACCTCCTGTGCCAAAACCGAAATTACAAACAGTTTTTATGGTCAGTTGTATAATAACAAGCTTAGTGGTGGGAGTGCGATCGCTTGGATGGTTGCAATCATGGGAGTTGAATGCTTACGATCAAATGATGCGATTGCGATCTTTGCAAGAACCAGATGAACGGCTTTTGGTTGTCAGAGTAACTCAACAAGATCTGCAACAACTGCGTGAAGATCCACTGAGCGATCGCACAGTAGCCGCATTACTAGCGAAATTACAACAATATAAACCGATAGTCATTGGCTTAGACATTTATCGAGATAAGCCAGTAGGAAAGGGACAAATAGATCTGAAAAAACAACTGGAACATGGATATAACATAATTGCCGTTTGTAAAAGTGGAAGCGATGAAGAGCCTGAAAATTATGGCTATCAACCCCCGCCGGGAGTACCAGAAGAACGTTTAGGTTTTAGTGATTTTGTCCCAGATAAAGACGGTATTATACGTCGCCATCTATTCTATCTGACCCCAGAAACTTCATTTCCTTGTAAAGCAAGATACGCTTTGAGTACGCAACTAGCACTGACTTACCTTAAAACAAAGGGTATCCTACATGATGAAAAAGCCAATTTTTTAAAGTTTCGTGATGTTGTCTTTAAACCATTGGAAAAAAATACTGGCGTCTATCAGCAATCTGATAAATATACAGATATGTTGGGACATCAAATGATGCTCAATTATCGCCCATACCGTTATCTTGGGGATATTTCCCAACAGGTTACTCTTATGAAGGTTTTGAATGGTGATGTAAAACCGGAATTTATTAAAGATCGGATCGTGCTTATTGGTTATGATGACGATGCTTTCTCCACACCTTACCCTGCGATTGAACAACCAAATCAAAAAACTCCAGGCGTGTTTATTCACGCCCAAATGGTGAGCCAAATTATCAGTACAGTTTTAGATCGACGTTCTTTAATCATGTTTTTACACTCTTGGGGAGAAACCCTTTTTATCTGGAGTTCATCTATAGTCGGAGGTATCCTTGCTTGGCACTTCCGAAAACTTCTATTGTTAGGGTTAAGTGGAACAGTAGCACTGGGTATTTTATATTGTATTTGCTACATAATCTTCTTAATTCAAAGCTATTGGATGCCATTTGTACCTGCTGCTTTAGCCTTATTACTTACAGGTACGTTCGTAGTAACTTCGACAAAAATTAAATCAACTAAATTGGGAGGTCAGAAATGAGTTCTATCAAATTATTTTTTCAACGCCTAACACTTAGTTTAATTATTATTTTGTTGTCCTTTAACTTGACAAATTACTCCAAATCTGTGCAAGCACAACTTGATGGACAGAGAAATATTACTGCCAAGACCGAACAGCTTATCTTTGTTCAACCAGAATTGACCAATCGAGGAGCGCCCGGTCGTCGTACAGGGGGTGGCAGGCGTGGGGATAACCAGGCAA
>NZ_JACJUP010000915.1:0-2916 GCF_014748295.1 Planktothrix sp. FACHB-1355
GAAAAGAAATCTTTTTTTGTCAATAAAAGCCAATTTGCAGTCTATTTTGGCAATGGCTGTATAGGTTCTGTTTCCTATGCCGACAAGTGCGCCGACACCAAAAACTTCGCCTGTTTTGATTGTCTCCACAACTTTACCGTTGACTGAGATGTCAACTTCCCCTTCCAGGATGCCGTACATGACATCACCTGACTGACCTTCCTCGAAGATGATTTCGCCTGTTGAAAATATTTTCGGGTCTGATTGTTTTTGAAAGATGGCGATCGTTTTTGCAGGTTCTAACATTGTCTTGTGAGTTTAGGACTTGTTGCGCCAAGAATCATATCAAGTCCGGTTGCATAGTAGCGTAAAAAATTTGCGATCGCATCTGTGTTCATCTGTGTTCATCTGTGTTCATCTGTGTTCATCTGTGTTTATCTGTGTTTATCTGTGGTTAAATTTTCACCCACGATTCGTACAAAAAATCCTCAACATCTTTCATGTACTACCAATGCTACCGGACACGATATCAGTTTATCAATCCCGGAGAAATTTAACTTTCACTGGCTAAAGAAGTAGGAGCGATCGCAACTTTTTCGCTCATCTCTGGCCTTTGCAGTTCCTCTAATATCTCGATAATCTCCCGTTCAAAAGCAACTTGAGCGCGATTTGTTCTACCTCCTACATAAAGGCGACCGTCTTTTTGCAAGGCCCAAATTTGGGAGTGAGAAACATAGCTCATCATCACACTTAGCATCAGCAAGCCAAAACCAGTATAAACAATGGGAATTCCCGGATCGGCTTTGATTTGCAAACCCGTACTGCCCACAACTTCCACAATTTTAAGCCTGACGCCATTGATTACTGTAGCCATTCCCTCGCGAACGGTGGTTTGCAGTTGGCCTTTCGTATCGTAAATTAGTAAAGTGCCCTGCAAATCGCGTGCTAAAAGGGAAACGCCTTCACTTAAATCTGGTTTAGTGGGAATCCAAGTACCCCAGATTCTACCTTGGCCACCAGTATCGAGTTGAGCCATCGGTAACTGTAGAATGGGGCTGTTATTTAGCTGGAATCGAATAGCGGCGATCGACCAATCTGTTTGATACAATGTCACGCCTCGGTAACGCAGGGGTTTATTCACGTAAATTTTCTGACGATCTACTTCTTTCCCCTCTTTATCCAAAACCGATAAATCCGAATAAAACTGGTCAATTCCTCCTTCTGGCGTATAGTCAATCCAGAAGCGATTTACTTTAACCGACCAGTCTTTGAGAATTTGCGGATTTGCTAATGGCCCAGCATCGACGATATTTTTTACCTGAAAACTTCCTCCGCTGGGAATCAATTCTTGTGCCATAAATCCGGTCATCGCGCCCCAAATTGAACCAGCCAGAACGATTAACATACTGGCGTGGACGACGATCGGGCCAATCCGTCCTACTATCCCTTTACGCGCATATAAAGAATTTCCTTCTTGAAAAATCCGATAGCGGCGCTTTTGCAATGCCGGTAATAAAGAATTGAGCGAACCTGTTTCAAATTCCGCACTCAAAGCTAATTTTTCAAATTGGCCACTTCGATCGAAAAATTTCCAATTGCGGGCAGCTTTCAATGCTGGAAACTGGCGGGTAAAGGTGCAGGCGGTTAAGCTAGTGCCAAACAAAATTAGCAGCGATAAAAACCACCAAGTCCGATATACCCGATCCAATCCCAAGATGATGATAACTTTCCAGGTGAGGAAGCCAAATAAAGCTGGATTTTCTGGATAGTTGGATTGATAATAGGGGATGGATTGACCTTGTTCGATTACTGTGCCGCTGATGCTGAAGGCTGCGATCGCTAACAGCAGCAATATTGCCAATCGCAAATCTGCCAGTAGGGGCAGTAATTCTTGTCGAAAAAAAATTTTAACAGTTGCAACAACTTTAGCCAAATTTGATGAAGAAAAATCTTTTGAATTCATTCGCTTAAAAATTACCCAAAGGAATCCGAGACAGCAAGGAAAATACGCCAAATCCTACTAACAATGTGCCGCTAACTGGATTTATCCAAGCAGACCAGCGACGCAGTTCCAACAACTTTTTGATAGACCCGGTAAACGTACCTGCCAAAATTAAAGGTGCGACGTATCCCGCTGTGTAGAATAGCAGAAAAAGGCCACCTAAAATCGCGTTTTGCGTTTGTGTAACCCAAGCGAGTAATGTAGCTAGGACGGGTGTGCTGCAAGGGGAAGCAACTAAACCAAAAGTTAAACCCAACAAATAGGAACGCACGCCATCTGGTAAGTTCTGGGAAATCCATTCTGTGCCGCCAAAGGAGGGAAATTGCAACGGTAGGGCTTCTAGTAAGTTTAGCCCCATGATGATGGCGATGATGCTGACGATAATTGGCAACCCAATGCCTATTTGACCGTAAACTTGTCCTACTAAAGCGGCGGCAATTCCCAATCCAGCGAGTGTAGTTGCCAATCCCAAGGAGAACCAAGTAGATTGTGCGATCGCTTGCAGGCGACTTTTGGCTTCGTATCCGCCGATGTAGCCGATCGTAATTGGCAACATGGAAAGCATACAGGGTGTCAGGCTGGTAAGCAAGCCCGCTGCAAAGATGACGCCGACACTCAGCCAGGTGAGTTGGGTTAGCTGAGTTTTTACGAGGCTATCGGCAAGTTGTCCGAGTTGATAGAGATAGGTTTGCAGTGTTTCGATCATGGACTGGTTCGCTCGCGAAATGCTTGACCTGCTTGCATTTTAGCCTATTGGAGGTCGCGAGGTGAGCGATCGTTTATACCTATGGAGTACAGGAGCGGACACTTGGCTGTGTATTGCCGTCATTTATACCATAAGTTATACATTTACTGAAGCCACCCCAGCCCTAAAGGGACGGGGGTTCAAAATGCGATGAAACCTCCACTTGGCTCTCCCAAATTGGTACAACATC
>NZ_JACJUP010000916.1:0-2924 GCF_014748295.1 Planktothrix sp. FACHB-1355
CTTGCTTGGTGCGATCGCGTTGCAGCAGTTCGTTTCCTTCGTTGAGATTGGCGTCAAATTCTTCCTGTTCCCGCTGCCAAATTTTGCGGCTTTCGACGATTTCCTTTTCCAAGCTTTCCCGATCGTTCGCGGCGCGTTGTTCCAGCGATCGCAAAGTTTCCTGATGTTCCTGTGTCAACAGGTAAAGTGCATCCGCAACTACGCGAGTTTGCTGGAGTTCTTGCAAGTTTTGGGTGGCAATTGCGATCGCACGTTTGAGTTCGTCCAACTTGGCGGTTTCTGTTGTTAACCGCGTGGAAAGTCCGGTAATAGTATTGCCGAATTCCAATTGCAGATCCGCCAGTCCTCGCACAATACTATCTGCTGTGTACTGCGAAACCGTTTCTAGAACTGTGCGGTTTTTCTCTTTTTCGGCTTCTTCTTCTTTTGTAGCGACTCGCGAGGCAACATTTCGCCGTTGCGTTAAAATTTGCTCGAATGCTTCTTGAATCTTCGCTTTACTATCTTTGGCTGCAATTTGATTCATATGCAATTCCTTGTTCAAAACTGCAAAACATCCCTTGTTCGCGGTTCATTGCAATGCACAATGAACAGTGAACGACTTTGTAAACATAACCGTTGCAAATCATCGATCGATGTTTGAGGTTATGCTTTTTCCTGCTAGAGTAGTAGTGAGATGCAAACTGTGGTTTGCGTTTCTTGTTTACTACTCTAACACCATTTTTCTGGATATGCAAGATGTAAAGACAAAAATTGTAAACTTTAGTTGTCAAAGCCTGACCCCAGACTGCTTATGGATGAATTTGCTTTAAAAGTGCGCGATCGCCGCCGCCAAGAAGGACTGAGCCAGCAAGAACTCGCCGATAAAGTCGGGATTTCCCGCAACTACCTGTCCCAAATCGAACGGGGACAAGCCACAAACCTCTCCTGGCAACTGATGGAGCGGCTTACCTCGGTTTTGGGATTAAAAAGCGATCCGGCGGAAAAACCTGTAGAAAGCGGAGATATTCCCGTTAGTTTGGCTGAATTTGCCAAAAAAGCGGAATTACCGCCCGATGACGTTATCATGCTGGCTCGTTTAAAATACCGAGGTCAGCAACCCACGACTCCTGAGAAATGGGAACTGCTGTATAACGTCATCAAAATGACCGTTGGAAAATAAATAGTGCGTGAGGTTCCACCAGCCGCTCAACCCTACCGCCATCCGGGAGAGGCGTTTTTAGCTCGCTACGGCGCAGTCCGCAGCGAGGAGGATGTGTGGCGCTATGTGGAGTTCCTGCGATCGGAATCCGGGTTGAGCGATGCGCCTCCGATAGACTTGGAATGTATCTACCGACACTTTGGCATTCCCACACCTCTGCGTGCGCCTTTGGACGAACAGCAAGGCATCTTAGTTGATAGCCGCACGGGTATCATTTTAATCAAGGAAAATGACCCGATCGTGCGGCAGCGCTTCACGGAGGGACACGAGCTGATGGAACTGCTGTTCGACGCGCAGGAACAGGGCAGGTTTTGCCCGAATTGGAGTGGCGATCGCAAAGAGCGATTGTGCGATCGCGGCGCAGCAGATTTACTGATGCCAGAGTCGTCTTTTTTACCACGGATGAAAGATTTGGGGATATCCTTGGCAAGTGGGCGATCGCTAGCCAAACTCTACCAAACATCCCTCCTCGCAACCTTAGTGCGAATGATGCAGCAGGGGTCAGGCAATTATGCCTTAGTCATGTGGCATTGCGCCCTCAAACCAAAAGAAGTGAAAGGACTTTCCGGACTTTCCTCATTATTACCCCAACCGCAAAAAAAGCTGCGCGTCTGGTGGCGAACGCAAACAAAAGATTGGCATGGCGGTTTTATTCCCAAAGATAAATCTATTCCCCACAACTCATTAATTTCCTACGCTTATGTTAGCGGACAACCCTACAACGGCATGGAAATGATTCATTTAGGTTGGGGTTTTATTAATTGCTTTGTAGAAGCGATGCCTATTCAAATTGGAGATAAATATTGTGTATTATCTCTGTTGCGTTTGACTGAAATTTAGTGGCTGCTATAATTATCCGTTGATAAGCGGTCAATTCTCTGGTTCGTGAGACGGACTTGACAAAAGTGGCGACACCTGCACGTTCTTTGGTACTTGCGGTGGGTATCCTGTTGACGACGTTGGGTGTCTGTGCTTTGATAGGATGGATGGGTTTGCTTCGATCGCAAGGAGAATTTGGGCTTCCCAAGGCAGTTAAGGTAACTCAAGGGCAGGTAGAGGCTTTGCGGTGGGCGACTAGAGATCTTGGGGAAGTTCGATCGAAATTTGATGAAGTGGAATTCGGATAGTCTTACCGATCTAGAATGTAAAAAGGGTGTTTGAGGTTTGGGGGTTTACTTGAAACTTGTCTGTTAGCATTCAAAGTTAAGTTGCCTTCAAGGTTATCTGTGGGCTTGTACTTAAGAAGTAATGTGGTAACTCGCTATCTTGTAGTTCGTATTCAAATACGCTAGACTACCCCGTTGGATCGGATATCCTAACAAGAGGGAGTGAATGGCTAGAAGCATCTCTACAGTCGATTTGTTTTGTGGTGCTGGAGGACTAACGCATGGATTTGAGCAAGCAGGTCTTCCAGTCAAAGCTGGATATGATATCGATCCCGCGTGTAAGTTTCCCTACGAACACAATAACAAAGCAAAATTCATATTGCAAGATGTGGAAAATGTCAGCGGTTTTGATTTAGCAGAACATTTTTCTGGAAGCAGTATTAAAGTATTAGCAGGATGCGCCCCTTGTCAGCCATTTTCAAGTTATTCAAGACGTTATAACGATCGACAGTCGAAGTGGAAGCTATTGCAAGATTTTGCTCGTCTAATTGAAGAATGCGAACCTGATATTATTTCAATGGAAAATGTTCTTCAATTAAAACACCATTCAGTTTTTG
>NZ_JACJUP010000917.1:0-2948 GCF_014748295.1 Planktothrix sp. FACHB-1355
TGCCAGTGTTCTAAATTCACACTGGCATTAAAATCCCGATCTAGTTCAATGCCACAGTTACCACATTTGAATATTCGTGCTGACAATGGCATTTTTTGTCGATGCTGGCAACAGCTACAAAGCTGTGAACTCGGATAGAATTTATCAACTTTAATCACTGTTGCGCCGTACCAACTAGCTTTGTACTCTAGTTGCCTTTTGAACTCATAAAAACCGCTATCAGCAATGGCACTAGCTAAACAAAGGGTTTACACCCTAGTCGTTAATGGCGTTTAGCAAAACTTCAGCTAAACTCATATCTGCCATGTCATCCATAGTTACAGTATCGCAGATATCAAACTTTGCCCCAGCACCTTGCAGTTCATCATCCAACGCCTTCAAAAAGCGGGTCGCCGTTGCATCCGCACCCACTTGAATCATCGTAATTCCCAGTTCTTCATCTCTGTCCATTCGGCGCGAAGCTTCAATAATTGCTTTCATCACGCCTTTGCGATCGTCCGGTTCCCCATCTGTGACTACAATAATAATTTCGCCATTCGCCTTAGTTTGACCTGCTGCTTTGCGTTCAAAATATCGATTAGTGGCATCTTGTAGCACGCCAGTTAAGTTAGTTGTGCCAGCCGGGTCATTTTCCTGAAAGATTTGCGCCACTTTGCTGGAAGTCACATTATCGTAACGTTTAAATCGACTGGAAAACACATAAACTGTTATGCCATCCGGGTCAAATTGTTCGCATTTTCTCGCTAAGGCCAAAGTTGACTCTTGCGCGGTTTCCCAGCGACTTCTACCGCCAGCTTGGTCTGGGGTAGACATACTGCCACTTTTGTCAATAATTAATGTGTAATCTCGTTCTTCCATGTAAAAAATCTCCTTCTAAATATTTGGCAATTATCATTACGCAAGCCAAAGTAAGAAACCCGGTTTTTTCATCTATCTTTAGCTATAAAACCTAAGATTTTGTCGAGCAACCGGGTTTCTTAGCACCCACAACTAATACTCGATCGATACCCTAGTCAGCGATCGCATTTAACAGCACTTCTGTCAAAGTCATGCTCTCCATATCATCCAGCGTTACCGTATCAACGATGTCAAATTTTGCACCTGCGCTTTGCAGATCGTCATCCAAAGCTTTGAGAAACTTTGTCGCCGTTGCATCTGTACCGACTTGAATAAACGAAATAGCCAATTCTTCATCCCTATCCATGTGGCGAGATGCTTCAATAATTACCCGCATTACCGCTTTGCGATCGTCAGGTTCCCCATCAGTCACCACCAAAATTGTCTCGCCATTTGGCTTTGTTTGACCTGCTGCTTTGCGCTGAAAATAATTATTTATGGCATCTTCCAACACCCCAGCTAAATTGGTAGTACCGGCTGGGTCGTTTTCTTTGAAAATCTGAGCGACTTTGCTAGACGCCACATTATCGAAACGTCTGAATTTACCCGAAAACAGGTAAAGTGTAATCCCATCTGGGTCAAACTGTTCGCATTTTCTCGCGACTGCTAGGGTAGACTCCTCTGCTGCTTGCCAGCGACTTCTACCACCTGCTTGGTCTGGAGTAGACATACTGCCGCTTTTGTCGATAATTAAGGTATAATCTCGGTCTTCCACTAGAGAACCTCCTGTCATAAGAGATAAACTCCAACAATCGTCAGACTTCTTTATCTAGCGTAACCAAATTTATTGCGATCGCCCTTACTTTCTAGATAAAAATAATAATTAATCCGGCCATAACGCCTATCCTCTATCAAACATAACAAATAAGCTCGACAACTTAGGTAAAATCGAGACGATCGCATTTGACAGCTATCTTTAGGATTTAGTTTCTTTCAGAGCTTGCAGGTAGTCGATCGCTGCCTCCAATTTGGAAGGATAAGAATAAGAAAACTCTTCAAACCACAACCCCTCTTCCGAACGCGGATTTAACTTTTTCAACCACGCTACCGCCTCCTTTTCCAGCGCTAGCCGTTGTTGCTGCTGGATACGCTCTTGTCTGGCTTGTTCCTCTTTAATTTGTTGCTGTCTCTTCAGTTCTTCCTCCCTATCTTTTTCTGCAAATTCAGACTTGATTTCGTCCAGTAAGCTGTACTCAGAAGCAGAGGGATAAATATTGTTTGACTGCCAAGACACCTGCACTTGACGTTTTGGTATTGGTGGTAACTGAGGAGATTTTTTTTCTTGGGGAGGTGGCTGTTTTTGTTGTGGCTTAGGTTTATCCTTTTCTTCGTACTCAGATTTGAGTTGATTTAATAAATCATCAATCGATTCCATAATATTTTATCCCAATCTTGTGAAAAACTACTCGATCGCATTTTTAACACAAGACACTCTTAATCAGTAATAGCATTGAGCAACACTTCGGTCAGAGTCATATCCTCCATATCATCGATCGTCACCGTATCTACAATGTCAAATTTCGCTCCCGCATTTTGCAATTCGTCGTCCAAAACCTTAAGGAACTTTGTTGCTTGCGCGTCAGTACCTACTTGAATGAAGGAAATCGCCAATTCTTCATCCCGATCCATCAGTCGAGATGCTTCAATAATTACTCGCATAACAGCTTTGCGATCGTCTGGCTCACCATCAGTTACGACTAAAATTGTTTCACCGTTGAGCTTGGTTTGCCTAGCAGCTTTACGTTGAAAATAATTATTGAGGGCATCTTGGAGGACACCAGCTAAATCAGTTCGTCCAGCCGGTTCGTTTTCGAGGAACAACTGAGCAACTTTGCTCGTGGTTACATTCTCGTAGCGTTTAAATTTTCCAGAAAACAAGTAAACTGTCAGACCATCTGGGTCAAGTTGTTCGCATTTGCTGGCTAAAGCGAGGGTAGACTCCTGCATAACAGCCCAGCGACTTTTACCACCCGGCTGGTCTGTCAGAGACATACTGCCGCTTTTGTCAATTATCAAGGTGTAGTCACGGTTTTCCAGCATAAGAGTCTTCC
>NZ_JACJUP010000918.1:0-2970 GCF_014748295.1 Planktothrix sp. FACHB-1355
CGTGCGTTGCCAAACTTTCAAAAAGCCTCGATCTGTCAAAAGGTATTTAACGCTTTCCCGAACTATATTTTGTTGTTCTTCTTCCCGCTTAAATTCAATTCCCGTGCGTTCTTCGTACTGCCAAACAACAGTTCCCGATAACCAGCTTTCCTCGCTATAACCGGGTAGTTGCAGATGCAGTCGAACAGCTTGACCGGGAGCGATATCTGGCACGTTTTCCAGACAAATACCACCGAATGAGATATCCTCTGTGCGGGCTATTGCCGAATTTGTACCGCCAAATTCTACCAAACACGAAGCTTGATAAGGCACTCTTTCTGGCTGATGTTTGGCAACAATGTATGCCACCAAACGTTTATCGCCCGGTACATCTTCGCCAACCATTACTACTGTTTCCCGCACGTCGGGATGTTTCCCCAACACTGTCTCAATTTCTCCCAACTCGATCCGGAAACCGCGAATCTTCACTTGGTTATCTATGCGGCCTAGATATTCAATCTTACCATCCGACAGATAACGCGCTAAATCTCCCGTTTGGTAGAGTTTTTCCGATTTTGGATTGGGACTGGAATCTGACAATCCCAAATCATTAAACGGGTTGGAAATAAATTTTTGGGCAGTCAATTCGGGACGGTTGAGATAGCCTCGCGCTAAACCTGCACCACCGATATATAATTCACCCGGAACGCCAATAGGTACAGGTTGTAAGTATCGATCGAGGATGTAAACTTGCAAGTCGGGGATAGGAATACCGATCGCACTTCCCCTACAGTTAAGATCGGCCTTTGTCAGCGGACGATAGGTGACGTGGACAGTTGTTTCCGTGATACCGTACATATTGACTAACTGCGGTAACTCGTCCCCGTGTCGATCGAACCAAGGTTTCAAACTTTGGATTTCCAAAGCTTCTCCGCCAAATATTACGAAGCGAAGTGCCAGCTTTTTAACTTCGCCCAAAGATTCCTCGACCTGCATCAATTGGCGAAAAGCAGAAGGAGTTTGATTGAGGACTGTTACTCCTTCGCTGCACAAAAGGTTGTAAAATTGTTCGGGCGATCGACTTACCCAGTAGGGCACTACTACCAAACGCCCACCGTAAATTAAAGCGCCCCAGAGTTCCCAAACTGAAAAGTCAAATGCAGATGAATGGAACAGCGTCCACACATCCCCTTCGTTAAATTCAAACCACTCATTTGTCGCGGCAAACAAACGAACTACATTCGAGTGATTTACCAGCACACCTTTAGGTTTGCCTGTAGAACCGGAAGTGTAAATAACGTAAGCTAAATTGTCGGGTTTTACTGAACTATTCGAGTTAGTATCGCTTTCTCGATCGATCGTTTCCCAGTCTGCATCTAAGCAAACTACTTTAGCTTTTTGTGCGGTCAGCGTGTTAGCGATCCGCGCCTGCGTCAGCAACACCGAAACTTGCGAGTCTTCCAACATCAAAGCCAGCCGTTCTTCCGGATAGGCGGGATCTAACGGGACATAAGCCCCACCAGCTTTCAGGATACCCAGAATGCCTACGATCGTTTCCAAAGAACGTTCTAAGCACATTCCCACCAGTACGTCTGGGCCAACGCCCAATTTTTGCAGGTAATGGGCCAATTGGTTGGCTTGCCGATTCAGTTGTCGGTAAGTTAGCTGCGTCCCCTCAAAAACCACCGCCACGGCGTCTGGTGTCTGCTGCACTCGCGCCTCAAACAATTGATGAAGGCAGGAATCTTTGGGAATTAAGTTATTTTCTATTCCCGATATCTGACGATCGCTTCTCCATTCTAGGAGCAATTGCTGCTCTTTTGCTGTTAGTAAAGGTAATTCGGAGAGTTGGCGATCGGGATTGGCGACAATACCTTCTAGCAAAGTTTGAAAATGTCCTGCCATGCGATCGATCGTCGCCGCATCAAATAAATCTGTATTGTATTGGAAGTAACCGATCAATCCCTCTGGTTTGTCGTCTAAGGAAACAGTTAAATCCAACTTCGCCGTACCCGTATCCACATCTAGCGGTCTGAGGTTCCACCCCGAATCTAATGCAGGTGTCGGCGGTTCGAGGAGAAACATAACTTGAAACAGGGGATGTCCGGATAAATGACGATCGGGTCGCAGTTCTTTCACTAACTTTTGGAAAGGTACATCTTGGTTAGCATAAGCACCCAAGGTTACTTCTTTCACCCGTTCTAATAATTGTCGGAAACTGGGATTTCCCGAAAGGTCGGAACGCAAAACCAAAATATTAATAAAGAAGCCAACCAGTTCTTGAATTTCCGGACGATTAGAACCGGAGATAACCACACCAACGGGAATATCGTCTTGTCCAGCATATCTGCTCAGCAAAGTTTTGAATGCTGCCAGCAGGGTCATGAACAAGGTTACTCCTGACCGACTGCTAAGTGCTTTGATATCTTCGCTTAACTGTTTGGGTAATGCTAGAGAATATCTCGCACCTCGGAAAGTTTCTGCTGCGGGTCGAGGTCGATCGGTCGGCATTTGTAATGTTGGTAAATCTGCTAACTGCCGCTGCCAATAATCGAGCTGATTTTGCAAATATTCCTCGGTACATAGGTGCTGCCAGTAAGCATAATCGCCATACTGAATTGGCAAGTCTGGCAAGGGAGAAGGTTTACCCGCACAGAATGCTTCGTAAAGTGCTGCCAATTCTTGCAGGAAAGCATTATATAGAGAAACGCCATCAAAAATTAGGTGATGCAGAGTTAGGAATAACCGATGTTCTGTCTCGCCCAATCTGATTAAACTCGCTCGCAATAGCGGCAGTTTTGTTAAGTCAAAAGGTTGTCTGACTTCCTCTGTTGCTAACCGAAGCGCTTCTGCTTCTCTTGACGAATAAGGAAGATGCTGGAGATCCACCACCCGCAATTTAAGATGAGTCGCTGGGTGAATAATTTGCACTGGTTGTCCGTCTACCACTGGAAAAGTAGTTCGCCAGATTTCGTGACGCCGGATAATTTC
>NZ_JACJUP010000919.1:0-2949 GCF_014748295.1 Planktothrix sp. FACHB-1355
CAGAAGATCGATTTTATACTGCTATCAGAGATGCTGAATTTCTCTATAATAGCCTATCTCAGTACCAGTGTCCTTTACCATTTTTCAAACCTACTTCTTCCCCCGCATTGATTTCCAGCGCTATTTTGGAAAGGCAGAAAATTCCAACTTATTTATTTAATGCAGGTTTGCCTCTCGTTCCACGAATCCCTTTAATCGATTTGGGGGGAAAACCAGCTAAGTGTGTGAGTCAAGGCTGTGCATTAGAAATGACTACGGTGAGACATCTCCTAGAACAAGGCTTAATTTGGGGTGAACGACTCGCTAAACGAGGCAAATATTTAATAGTTGGCGAGTGCGTAGTTGGGGGAACTACCACAGCTCTCGCAATTCTAACAGGTTTAGGTTTTTCTGCTCTTGGCAAAGTAAATAGCAGTCATCCAACTTGTAACCATGATCAAAAGTGGGTACTGGTACAATCTGGGCTAAATAAATTCGAGGAGCAAACTTGTTGGCAAAATTCCTTGCTTACCACAACTTCACGTCCGGTTCTCTCCCTTCTTGCTGCATTAGGAGATCCAATGCAAGTTGTGGTAGCTGGAATGGCGATCGCAGCTAGCCGCGTAGGAGGGGTACTACTAGCGGGCGGTACGCAAATGCTAGCAGTTTATGCCTTAATCAGGACGATAGCAAGAGAACTTACCCTTATTTGGCAACCAGAGCAAGTTGTGGTTGGAACTACTCGCTGGGTTGTAGAAGATGCCACAGGTGACACGGTAGGGCTGGCAGAGGAAGTAGGTGCAGTTCCTCTATTAGCTACGCAACTGAGTTTAGCTAATTCCTGTCATCACCAACTCCGTGCCTATGAACAAGGATATGCAAAAGAAGGTGTAGGAGCAGGGGGATGTGCAATTGCTGCCAATCTTTACTTAGGGTGGGAGCAAGCTCAGTTTATTGAGGTTATTGATAGTTTATATACAGCAATATAAATAGTTTACTATCAAAGCTTATAATACATAGCTTTTGATAAAAGTAACCAAAAGTTTCTGCTGGCATTTTAATTTTATGGAACTCTCAATTTTAGTGCGCTGTTCTGACGATATACGTTTAATCAAATGTATCGATAGTATCGATGTATCATGTCAGGTGGTTGTAACAATGACACCTAATCTAGAACTTCAAAAAGAACTAGAATCCCGAGGAATAACCTATGCTTTGAGCCCCAAAGGAAATCCAGCAGCTACTACTTTGGCTGGAATTAAACATTGTTATTATTCTAAAGTGCTCTTGATAGATTGCGATTGTATTTTCTTGCCAGGAGCAATTAAACGGATGTACACTCTTGCTCAATCAGCAGATATTGTTAGACCCAATATCGAATTTGAAGCTACCGATCTCTCCTCGTATGCAACTCGATTAGCACGAGATTTTCAATATACTTACTTTGGTTTCATCTATGAACCTGGACTGTTACTGAATCTGAATCGTATTCTCCCTTTAATAGGTGGTTATCTTTTTACACCTTTTGCGCCATTTACTCCTGATGGAGAACTAGACTACCGTTTACGTCAGTTTGAGATTAGTAAAGATCTGAAGATAGTTACTGATTCCGATCGCACTCTTATTCATGCCGCTTTGTCTTTTAGTAAACATCTCCACTCTTACTGGCGCTATGGCTTCAGCGAAGCTAGTCGGATGGTTTATTTAGAACAACCAGTTTTTATGAATTTTGTTGCTGGAATAGCATACCGATACTGGATGGCTTGGTCTCATAAGTATCCTTTTTCTACTGGTATTTTGATAGCCATTTGCGATCTTTGCTACATAATTTCTATCCTTGTCCACTTATTACTTTTCATTCTTCGGAGAAATCAAAAACATGATTCTAAATAATGATTATGTGGATAAGCTTCAGTGTTCAGAAATTTATAGCATTTGTGGCAACCGGATTGTCATGTATCAAGTAGAAATGACCGATCGAGATTTACGTAGAGCCAGCCACCTATCTAACCTTTGTTGGTTTCATGGGCAGCGCATAGCTGACGGTGTAGCCTGTTTATCTCCGAGAAAGAACTATACGCGATTTTGTTTTTTTAATCCAGACGGTTCGTTTGAGTTAGTTTGTGGAAATGCCTTGTTTGCTGCTACTGCTTTACTAAGTAATAGTTCTGTAAATCCACTGAAAATTTACCCCTTTGATATTCCTCCCCTTGAACTATCTGATGAAAAAGATAGATACACTATTACAACTCCTGTTTCAATTGGCTATCAACCTATTTTAGTTGAGTCTTTACCTCCTTCTGTTATTCATAACACTGGTTCACCTCACTTAGTTGTGCAAGTTGATAATGTAGCATCTGTAAATCTTCCTAAATTAGGTGCTACTGTTACATATCAGTTAGAAGTAAATCTAACGATTTTCAGCATCTGCAATGGAAAAATATTAGCACGGACTTATGAAAGAGGTGTTGAAGCTGAAACAGATGCCTGTGGCACTGGTGCAATGGCAGTAGCTGTAGAAACAAATATTCGTTCGATTAATTCTTCATCTATTATCTATCCTGGGGGAATCTACGAGGTAAAAATTCTCAAAACTTTTCCTCAACCTGTTATTGCCTTATCTGTGGACAAAGGGGCCGCGCTGCCGCGCACCGTCCAGATCGAGGAGGGCTGAGCCATGTATGTTGCGGTCAAGGGCGGCGAGGCAGCGATCGATGCCGCGCATGGCTGGCTTGCCGTCGAGCGGCGCGGCGATCCCGCGCTGCCCGAACTCACCCTCGATCAGATCGCGCAGCAGATGACGCTGGCGGTCGATCGCGTGATGGCGGAAGGGAGCTGCTATGATCGCGGCCTCGCCGCCCTGGCGCTGAAGCAGGCGCGGGGCGATGCGATCGAGGCCGCCTTCCTGCTGCGCGCCTATCGGACGACGCTGGCGCGCTTCGGCGCCGCCGCGCCGCTCGACACCGGCGC
>NZ_JACJUP010000092.1:0-10760 GCF_014748295.1 Planktothrix sp. FACHB-1355
TCAGGGGGTAAAAATGACAACTAATGCAGAAAATAATTTTACAAAAGTATTGCAAAAGTTTGCCACAGAAGTAACTAATAAATTTAGACTTCAATCGATTTCTTTCAATCCTGAAGACCAACTCAAAGCACCGATCGAAAATTTGCTCAAACGTTGTGGAGAGATACTTAACTTAAAAGTAAATGTCGTTACAGAAGTTCGAGAAAAGGCACTCTCAGGAAGACCTGATGTAGGAGTTGCCGTTAGTTCTCTTTTAGCTGGATATATTGAACTAAAAGCACCAGGAAAAGGAGCAGATCCCAGCAAATTTAAAGGAGATAACAAACAACAATGGGAGAAGTTTAAGAACTTATCAAATTTGATTTACACAGATGGAAATCAATGGGCACTTTACCGAACAGGTGAGAGAGTAGGAAAAATTATTAAGCTTTCTGGTGATATTACCTCTGATGGTGAAGATGCTGTTACAGATCGAAATTCTCAAGCTTTGCTAACACTTCTGCGAGATTTTTTCCAATGGAAACCAATTGTACCTTCTACACCAAAAGCTCTCGCTGAAATGCTGGCTCCTATTTGTCGCTTGTTGCGAACAGATGTGTTAGCTGCACTGGAAGATCCCGAATCTAATCTTAGCAATTTGGCAAAAGATTGGCGGATTTATCTTTTTCCTGATGCTGATAACAAGCAATTTGCAGATGCTTATGCTCAGACATTAACATACGCGCTTTTACTAGCGCGATTTTCTGGTGCAGAAGATCTCTCATTACCACAAGCAGTCAAAACAATTAGAACAGGACACAGCTTACTTGCTGATGCTTTGAAAATTCTTGGTGATGAAGCTGCACGCGAACAAATTGAGGTATCACTAAATTTATTGGAGCGAATTATTGCTGCCATTGATATCACTGCACTAGCTCAAAAAGGCAACGAAGATCCTTGGCTATATTTCTATGAAGATTTTTTAGCACAATATGACCCTAAAATGCGAAAAGAAAGGGGTGTTTACTACACTCCAGTCCCCGTTATTCAAACACAAGTTAGACTGGTGGCAGAATTACTCGAAAAATACTTTGATGCAGAGTATTCATTCATCGATCCAAAGGTTGTAACTCTAGATCCTGCTTGCGGAACAGGCACTTACATTTTAACAGCCCTTAAAGATGGTTTCGATCGAATTACCAAAGATCGAGGAGCAGGAATGCGCGTTGCTGCTGCTACCACAGCAGCAGCAAATATCCATGCTTTTGAAATTCTAGTTGGCCCTTATGCAGTTGCTCATCTTCGCTTGACTCAGCAAATTTTGAGCGAAGGAGGAACTTTACCAAAAGATGGTGTTCATGTATATCTTACAGATACGTTAGAATCTCCTTATGCTGCTGTACCTGGACATTTACCGCTATCTCTCAAACCATTAGGAGAAGAATACAAACGCGCCCAAAAGATTAAACAAGATACACCCGTTCTAGTTTGTATTGGTAATCCACCTTACGATCGCCAACAGATTCAAGAAGACGATCGAGAAGTAGAAAAACGAAAAGGCGGATGGGTTCGATTTGGAGATAACAGACAGGAAATCGATCGAAATCAACAGATGATTGCTGAGGCTATTCTGCAAGATTTTATTGAACCGCTACGACAGGCAGGGCAACTCGTTCATGCTAAAAATTTATATAACGACTATGTTTACTTTTGGCGATGGGCGCTATGGAAAGTTTTTGAGTCAAATCAAGAAAATCGTCCAGGTATTATTAGTTTTATCACGGCTTCTTCTCATCTGCGTGGCCCTGGTTTTGCGGGGATGAGACAGGTGATGCGTCAAACTTTTGATGAACTTTGGTTTATCGATCTGGAGGGAGATAATCTTGGCGCAAGAAAAACAGATAATGTATTTGCTATTCAAACGCCAGTTGCGATTGCGATCGGTGTTCGTTATGGAAAACCGCAACCTGAAGTTCCGGCGAAAGTTCATTTTACGCGAGTTGATGGCACAGAAGGAGAAAAACTGGCAACTCTTGGTAGAATCGACTATTTCAAAGACTTGGTATGGAAAAATTGCCCTACAGGTTGGACAGATTTATTTTTACCCGTAAGTGATACTGACTATGGGAAATGGGCAAGATTGACTGATTTATTTCCTTGGCAGGTAGGTGGAGTACAATTCAAACGGAAATGGCCGATCGGTGAAAGTATTGAAATTTTAAAACAACGATGGAAAAATCTAATTTCTGCCCGTGATTCCCATTTAAAGGCAAAACTTTTCAAAGAGACTCGCGATCGAAAAATTAGCAAGCAATATAGATCCCTGGAGGAAAACGGTATTTTATTACCTCCTATTGTCAATGTTTCTCCAGATACGTCCTATGTACAACCAATTCGCTATGCTTATCGGAGTTTCGATCGCCAATGGGCGCTCTTAGATAATAGGCTTTGTGACTTTGCTCGGCCTGTTTTGTTCCGCTCTTATAGCGATCGACAAGTTTATATGATAAGTCTGCTTACTAACGTTCTTGGTGAGGGATCTTCAGCAGTTGCCACTGCCTTAATCGCTGACTTAGATCATTTTCGTGGCTCTTTTGGAGGTAAACACATTATACCCCTCTGGCGAGATGCAGCCGGAACTCAGCCTAACATCACTCATGGAGTTTTAGCAACCTTAATTGCAAACTTAAAATGCGAAGTTTTGCCAGAAGATTTTTTTGCTTACTGTTATGCAATTCTTGCTACTCCCAAATATGTAAAAGAATTCTGGAATGAACTAGAAACCCCAGGCGCAAGAATTCCTATTACCAAAGACTCTAATTTATTTGGTCAGGTAGTTGCTATTGGTCGTCAACTTGTTTGGTTACATACTTATGGTGAAAGATTTATTCCGAATGGTATGAAACCAGGTAAAATTCCGCCTGGAAAAGCTCGTTGTAAAATAGGAACTCCAACAACAGAAACCGACTATCCAACCGAATTTTCTTATGATGTCGGTATGCAAGAACTGCGAGTTGGTAAAGGGATATTTGAAGGGGTTCGTCAAGAAGTCTATAATTTCAGTATTTCAGGTTTAGAGGTTGTAACATCTTGGCTTTCCTATCGGATGAAAGATGGGGCTGGTAAAAAATCTTCACCTCTCGATGATATTCGTCCGCAAATCTGGGAATTTGATAATGAACTTCTCGATCTGCTGTGGGTGCTTGATGCAACTGTCGATATTTTTCCTCAGTTATCTTCTTTGTTTGATGCACTTTTGAAAAGTAATTTGTTTGTTTACTCTGAATTTCGACAACCAACCGAATCAGAAAGAGTTAGTTTGGCAGAAGTTGAGACAGAATTACCGCTTTTCAATATGGAAAAATACGAAGAGGAAGAAGAATAAAAATTAATAGCTTCTAAAGCGAAAAAGAGAGATAAATCATGGTTGAAACAATCCAATCTCAAGATATCACTTTTGACCAATTAATTAAAAACTTCGATTTAGAACGCACTAACGACGATCGCTTCTTTCTAGAATGGCAAGATGATTTACCGGAACTGACAGATTTGGAAAAGCAAACCCTAGATGAAGTAAAAGCAGACTACCTCCATTTGTCTCGTTATACCATTCTAGAACCAATTGTCAAAATGGTGGTGTTAGGGCCATTGTTGAGATTGGCGGGTTTTTATCGTCCGCCATTTTATATTACTGCCGAAAAGTCGGTGAAAATTTCATCGGAGGATGATGGTACTATTGTAACAGGACGCCTTGACCTCTTAGTTTTTAAGCCTTCTTTTTGGGTACTCGCTATTGAAGCCAAAAGCGTAAAATATTCGGTGGAAGCGGGGATACCGCAAGCGTTGGCTTATATGTTGGGTAATCCTAATTCTGAAAAACCTGCCTTTGGTTTTGTGAGTAATGGCCCGGAGTTTAAATTTCTGAAACTGACGAAACAAGGTAAGCCAAAATATGCTGAATCTTATCCCTTTGCGCTGCAACGGGGGGATGATTTGTATACTGTTGTGAGCGTGTTAAAACGCCTCGCTCAATTACTTGGAGAATAACTAAAAAATTTTGTAGGGTGCGTCAGGCTCGATCGATTGGCTATAGAACTCAAGCGGCTGGAGAAACCGGGTTTCTGTCAACTACTTTCACCTCAAAACCTAGATTTTTCGCCTAAAAACCCGGTTTCCGACCGTTACCAGTCATCATCTCTTCTCGGAGGTCTGCGCGATCGATTCGCACCATATCCGGGATCTCGTTCGTAACGCTTTTTCTTTTTCTTTTGCCTGTCCCCTTCCGGGGCATTTCCTAATTGGTGGCTAATATCGACAAACAAATCTCGCCGTAAGTAAGGATAGTCACTCACCCATAAATTAAGTTCGGGAAGAAAAATATCGGAAACTTTCGCAATGCGACTCATATCCGGTCGTTCCGACATTACCAACATTTCTGCCCATTCTCCACGCACGATCGCTTGATGAGAACGCTTTAGCGGTACTTGTAATTGAGTCAAAAAACCAGTCTCATCTCCTACTTCTAAATTAAGTCGGCGTTCCCGGTTTTCTACAATCACTAACTCGCCGCGTTTGTTCACATTTTCCTGTGCTTTTCCTACCAATTCTTCGCTGATATAAACATCTAGCACTTGACCGCGCCAAAAAGCACTGTAACGATAGCGGCGAGATTCTAAATTACGCAAACTCGCCCAAAAAACAGGCCCCCATAACCAGTAAAAACCGCTCACTGTTCCTATTAAAACAAATAGCCAAGCAAAATCTTGGAACGCTTGCTCAATCAAAAATAGTATAGCTACACTTACCAAAGAAATTAACAGCCGGAATAAGAAGTTGGCACTTTTACCCCAGCAATATTTGTACTGTGCAGCTGTAGCAATGATTGGGATCAGTTGTTCAAATTTTGCGCGGGTTAATGGAACTAGCATATGGATTTTGGATTTTAGATTTTAGATTTTGGATTGAATGGGGGATGGGCAATCTAGTTTTTTTTGTTAAGATGCCCTATGCCCTATTCTCCTACAATATCTTCTCTAAACCATATACTAACGATTTCAGCTGCGTGACTTTGCGGATCGATAGCAGAACTCCTGGCATATAGCAAGCTCGATCGCTCGTATCGTGGCGTAGGGTATATATTTGACCGGGAGCCCCAAACATCACCTCTTGATGGGCAATTAGACCGGGTAAGCGGACGCTGTGAATGCGAATGCCTTCATTTGCTACACTACCTCTCGCACCCGCTAACTTTTCCTCTTCCGCCACAGAGGGGGGGTTGAAACTTTTCCCCATTTCTGCTAGCATTTGCGCGGTTTGAATAGCCGTACCGCTGGGGGCGTCGGCTTTTTGATTGTGGTGAAGTTCGATAATTTCTACGTGGTCGAAGTATTTGGATGCCTGAATAGCTGCTTGCTGAAGCAAAACCATGCCGATCGAAAAATTGGGAATAATCAGGCAACCAGTACTCGCTTTTTCCGCAAACTCGGCTAAATCTTGAATTTGCTCCACACTCAAGCCGGTCGTGCCGACAACGGGACGGACACCGTAGGCGATCGCAGACCTCACAGAATCATATACCGTTTTGGGATGGGTGAAGTCTACCATAACGCCCAGCACTTTTTCCTGGGCAGCCATTGCCAACATCGGTTCAAATTGATTCGTGATGGGAACTTCCAGCGGGCCACATCCAGCCACCTCCCCAGCATCTTTGTTTAATAATTCGGGATTGAGATCGATCGCACCCAGTAGAGTCATGTCAGGTGCGCCAGCCACAGCTTTAATGACCTCGCGGCCCATTTTGCCACCAGCACCGTTTACCACAACTGGAATAGGAGATTGATTGGCCATGAAAAATACCGATTTTAGATTTGAGATTTTAGATTTTAGATTGAATTGGCCATCGAGCAAGCAATTTTAGATTTGAGATTTTAGATTTTGGATTTGAGATTGAATTGGCAATCGGGCAGAGGGGCATAGGGCTCACTGCCCCTCTGCTCAACCAGATGGAGGATTCTCGTTTGAGTTTCCGTCTTCCGGGTTAAACGGACTTTCGCCAATGCCAAGCTGCTTTTTACTGCGTTTTAGCTGTTTCCAGAGTTTCTTAATTTGTTTGTAAGCTTCATCTGGAGGCAGCTTTCCACCAGTTTCTAAGGAGCAAACGAAGTTCACTCTTTGAGCAAATTCCTGCAAATTAGCGTTAAAAACCATGTTTTCTGGTTTGACTTGACCGTAGTAGCGACTGCGAGGGTAGAGAAAATTGGAGCGATCGTTCATGGCTCCCTCCATTATGTTATATACCAATTAAACATTCTTCTGTTATAGACGCTCTCAGTCAGGATGGGTATCTACGTAATACGCAGATACTTAATCGCGTCTCGGTTGCCAAAAGTTTCCTTTAGCTTTATCTACCAGCCCCAAGTTCCCGGCCCACCTTTGAACGGCCCTACAATGTCGCTGGTGATCCAGCCGCCGTAGAAATCACCTGGCTGCGGTTGCACCCTCTCACCGTTAACATAGCAAGCTTCCATCAAATTGGCATAAAAAGCTACATAATCTTTGATGGAGATAAAGGCGGGAGTGGGAGCCGTATAAAACCAAGCAGCATTTTGCGCTTGCTTGTTACCGACAATTACACTGTAGAAATGCGCTTGACCTTTCCATTCGCAAAAAGTAACGCGGTTTTCGCGCACTAGATATTCCATTTTAATATCATCGGTTGGGATGTAGTAATTGGGTGGATGACTCGTTTCTAACACACGCTTTGCTCGATAGGTATCTGCAATTACAATACCGTTAAACACAACCAGGATGTGTTTCGGAGTGTCTTCTAAACGAGGCGGACGGGGGTAGTCCCAAACAGATTCTTGACCTGGCCCAGGTTCGATGCGCTGAATCATATCAATTTTGGATTTTGGATTTCAGAGCTAAGATAGCTTCTTTCCAAGGTAATTGGTAAGTTCTTCACGTAACCATTCTTTCTCTGATTGGGCTAACCAAGATCCGAAACTATGGGTACGTACTCCTTCGACGATCGTACAGGCCATGACTGGTTTGTTGTTGACCTCGAAATTACTGCACAAGTCTACTCGATCGATATCTTGTGTGCGTCCCCGAATCTGATGACTAAAAGCAAATAACTTCCACTGCAATCGAAAATTCTCCCGATCGATCTCCAAGCGCGTCCGACCCGCTACGCTAAATAAAACTCCGCCCAACATTCCCAATCCTACTATCCAAAAAGGAATGGAAAGTAAGGGAAAAAATAGATAAGCACCGACTGCGATCGCTCCAGCTGTCCAGAAAAATAAAAATCCACTCCAAATCAGCGCAAAACCCAACCAGGAAATGTTCTGAAATTGCCACCCAGATGGAGGAATTTCCACGACAAGTCGCTGGCCTGTATTTTGCAAAACGATGCGACTGCCCGCAGGTTTGCGCCGCTTTTGTACAGTAATTGTATGTTCGCCGCGCAAGTTTGCCAACGCATCTTTTGCAGAGGAAAATCTATCTTCCGGTACCGGTTCGAGCATTGTTTCTAACCAGTCGGCAAATTCATCTGAGATTTCCACTTGAGAGCGAAAGTCTATTTTGAGGCGATGTTGCGGCAGATCGACAGTCGATCGATGTGTCAGCAAGAACAACAATGTCGCTCCCAGTCCGTACAAATCCGTTGAAGGGTAGGCTTGTCCGCGAAATTGCTCAGGAGCCATGTAGCCGTAAGTACCGATAACTGTGCTGCCTCCCGTCACCGTTTGCCGATAGGTGTCTTGCACAGCACCGAAGTCAACTAGAAAAATTTGTCCATCTTCCCTTTGGATGATATTTTGCGGTTTGATATCTCGGTGGATGACGGGTGGGGCAAATTCTTGTAAGTAAGTGAGAATTTCCAGAACTTGCACCGCCAAACGTCGTACTTCCGATTCCTTCCCGCGCCAACCGCTTTCGACTAACGATGAAAGCGATCGCCCTTCTGCCAATTCCTGAACCAGGTAAAATCGGCAATCTTCAGGCGTATCGACTTGAAAATAATCCAAATACCGAGGTATGCTGGGATGATTGAGATGGGATAATATTTTAGCTTCTCGTTCAAATAATTCTAGCACCTTCCACTGACTGACTCGCCGGAATGACAGTTCTTTGAGTGCCACTCGCTGATTGCTGTGCAAGTCGATCGCTTCGTAAGTTATCCCAATGCCACCCTGGCCCAAAGTATTCACAATTTGATACCGTTGGGCGATCGCATCTCCTGGTTGGTGCAGCAGTTCCATAATGAAGAGAGAGACTAAGGGCTAGTTGTCGGTTGGTTTGAGGAACGAAACCCAACAACTTAGTCTAAATTTTAGCCTAAGTTGTTGGCTGACGTTATGCACAACTAAAACTAATACTCCAAACAGAATCAAACAGAATAAATCAGGCTGAACTGGTTTTCACGAATCATTTAAGATTTAGGCTGATGGCGGTAAATTTGGTTTTCGATCGCCAAAATGCGACTTATATTTCTTAAATCGGTAAATACCATATCCAGCACCGCCTATTAAAAGTATATATGGGCTAAACGCAAATAGCCATATACTGAAATTCAGTAATCCGATGCTAAACTCACTGAGGGAATGAGTTGCCTGTCCCCAACTTTCTTGTACTCGCAAACCCAAGGGAGTACCCGCTGGCGGTGCGGCTGGAACAGTTGCTTCTAAATTTAAGGTTATCGTGGAATAAGCTACTTGATTTTGCAAATTTTTCAATTGTGCGGAAATGCGTTCGATCGACTCTCGGATGTTACTGAGTTGTTGAGTAACTTGTAACACATCTCGAATCGAACCGGAACGTTCTAAAATTTTCAATACTGCTTCTTCCGATTTCCGTAAATTCTTCAATCGCGCTTGAAAATCTACTAACTGATCCGAGACATCTTCTGCGGTGAGAGAACGGCTTTGCACGTTTCCTAATTTTGCTAAACTATCGAGAGATGTTTCCAATTTTGACGACGGTACGCGAATTTGCATGGAAGCAGTTGCACGGCTGCTAGGGTCGGTAGGTTTGCTATCTTGGAAACCGATGATATCGCCTTGTTGTTTTCTGACGATATTGGAAACATCGCGCATACTCTGGTCAATTGATTTGACAACAAGACTTAATTCAGCCCTTTTAATTAATTGTGGGAGAGAACGCCTTGCGGGTGCGGCTGCTGCAAAACTTTCTTCCCTCGCTGCTACAATATCTCCTGACGGTGCTGGTTGCATTGCTGGTGCTGCCGCCATTTTTGCATTTTGCATTGGTGCTTGTGTTGTTTCTCGTTCCATTGAAGCACCGCTAGTGGGGTTGTAGCCAGCGCTACAACTCGGTAACGCGATCGCAGATAGCATCCCCACTAGCAAAAGTTTTGTCAAGCGATCGCACTTGGCCGGATGCGATTTTAATTGAGTTTGCATATAATATTTTCCTTGGGGAAACCAGAAACATGAGTTTGTATGTTAGAAATAATCTAACCTCATTTGGCTTGGCTATGTTAGCCGTTACAAAAATTGTAATGCTGGGGAAGCTGAAAGCCTTGCAGTTGAGATAATCTAGGTTGCGTCAGACGAGGTTGCCGATCGCATAACGCCAACAAAGAAGAAATTGAAGCTATTTTGGCAGCAGATGAAGCAGAATACGATCGTTTATGGTTACAAGAACTGCAACAAGAAGTAATGATTGGGTGGGAAGCATCCCAACGCGGTGAAGTTGTCGATGGTGTAACTGCAATGGCACAAATTCGCGCTAATATGCGATCGTCGCGCTAAATATTATTGACAGGTAAGTAATCGACGAATTATAATAATAAACAGGCACAGCCTGGGGGTGGTCGTATGACCGCCGAATCATCACCGCTTAAAAGGCGATTTTGTTGTTTTTATGTATTATCAAAACAAAAACTATTCCTAAAATTATACAGAATTGATAATAGTTTTATTCAAACATAAATAAATGCGATCGCACAAAAATCAACACCCTGTCAACGCCACATCTGGCGGTTTTTCCCCTGTCAAAACTGCATACAGAGTAGCCGCCAAAGCATAAACATCCGTATAAGCACCTTTATCTTTTTGTGGGGTATAAAGTTCCAAAGCCGCAAACCCAACTTCCGTTGCTTGTCGCGACAAAGGATGCTCGAAACCGCGCACCAGTTCAAAATCAATTAGCACCGCATCGTATTTACCAGCGCGAATCATAATATTATCTGGTTTCACGTCTCGATGCAGGTCTTTGTGTTTGTGTACTTCGCTAAGTGCGGAACCAATTTGTTGGATATAACGCAATGCTTCTTTTTCTGGCAAAACTCGTTTGACTAATCGATTTAAAGTATCCCCTGGAATATATTCTAGGACAATACAGCTGCGATCGCCTTCTTTAAAGGTTTTTTTAACTTTTACGATATGGGGATGGTTGTATCGCCGCAATTTATCAGCTTCATCCAAAAATCTAGTTTCTAATTTAATTTTTTCTTCTGGCGTTATTTGATGAGTTTTAATTTGGATATCTAGTTGTTCGTAGTTTAAAGTTTTGATGACTGTATCTCCACCATTTTTATTATCTTTGGCAAGATAAGTTACGCCAAATCTGCCGCGCCCAAGTTCGCATTTAATGGTATAATCACCATTCTGTAATTGCTGTCCTGTCGTCCAATTCATATTTTTCGCATCTGATGAAGCTTACCTTGATTTTGGCACAGTTGGTAAAATCTGTCTGCGGTTGGATGTTAGAGTTGAATACAAAAGATATGAAAAGACGGGAGAATAGAAAGC